>CALRME020000194.1:0-6282 GCA_943369045.1 Sphingobacterium thalpophilum | reverse complement strand
AACCGCCTTTGCAATCTGTACAGCAAACCGTTCTTCGCCATAGTCACGAATCACCTCCGCTATCTGTTGTTGTTCGGCCGTTGCCAGCCAGTCGGCCACGCTTTCCCCGCGCGTGGTGTCCATGCGCATGTCCAGCGGACCGTCGTTGCGAAAGGAAAAGCCGCGCGCCGCGTTGTCGATCTGCGGCGAGCTCACGCCCAGGTCCATCAGCAGCCCCGACACACTTGCCGGCGGCAATTCGCCCAGGTGGCGGAAGCCCTCGTGGCGGATGGAAAAACGCGCATCGGTGATGCGCGAGGCTTCCTTGATGGCGTCCACGTCCTTGTCGAATGCGACGAGGCGGCCCTGGGGGGCCAGCTTCGAGAGGATCAGGCGCGAGTGGCCGCCGCGGCCAAAGGTCGCGTCGACAAAAGTTGGGTCCGGTTTGCTGACCGAGGCATCGCCGAAGAGGGCTTCGACTGCTTCGTTCAACAAGACGGTGGTGTGTTGCCATGTGTCCACCGTCTTCTTTCAGAAAGAGAAGTCCTTGAAGACGTCGGGCATTTCACCCTGCATCGCCTGCGCTTCCTTGGCCTCGTAGGTGGCCTTGTCCCAGAGCTCGAAGTGGTTGCCCATTCCCAGCAGCATGGTTTCCCTGTCGATGCTGGCGGCGCCGCGCAGCTCGGGGGAGATCAGCACGCGGCCGGTGCCATCGAGCTCCATGTCCATCGCATTGCCCAGGAAGATGCGCTTCCACCACTGCGCCTCCATCGGCAGGGCCGCAATGCGGTCGCGGAACTTCTCCCACTCGGGGCGGGGGAAAATCATCAGGCAGCCATGCGGATGGCGGGTGACGGTGAGTTGATTGCCGGCGGTCGCGGAGAGGACGTCACGATGCCGGGTCGGCACAGAAAGCCGCCCCTTCGCATCCAGACTCAGAGACGAAGCCCCTTGAAACACCGCTGTGTACCCTCGCTATGTGAAAAAAGGCCTTGGGGAAGTGCTGAAACGCACTTTTCACCACTTAATTGCACTTTTTTGCACTGTAGCAGGAATGGAAGGCATCGCAAGAGGCGCGACGACAATTTTTTGTAATGAAATCAAGGACTTAGAGCTGTTTTTGCATGCCATTGACAGGCAAAAATCGTTCTAGATTAAGCACTTAGCGCAGGCTCTGAAAGTGATTCCTGAAGGCTCGGCCGTTGTGTCAGGAAATGTAGCTGCGCCGCTGGCAGCACACGCGCTAATCAGTCCGGGGAAGTACCCGGGCGTGTTCGCTGATGCCGATCACGTTGAAAAAGGCAGCCACCAGGCGGTGGACTTCGCTGAATTGCACCTGCCGGCCCTCGGCCTGCCGGGCAGTGACCCAGTTGAGCAGCGTACCGGCGGCGGAGAAATCGATGCGAATCAACCGCGCGCAGGAGATCACCATGACGTCGGCGCCCATCAGCTTGGCCTCCAGCATGTCCAGTGCCTCCGTCGCATCGCCCAGGATCTGCCCAGCAAGTTCGACGGTGGAAATGTTGGACATCTGGGAATTGGCTGGCATCTGGGTGTCGCCATAGCCCATGCTCATGCCGGAGGACAGCGAGTCGCGGAAGGCCTCGCCAATGATGGTGTGACCGGCCACGTAGCTGCCGTCGGCCTGCAGGGGCTTGTACTCGCAGCGGGCGCTGTCCCATGACGGGGGCGACACTTCGTACGTTACGCAATAGTCCAGCGCCACAAGCTCGAACTCGTCGGGCCTGTGCATGACCCGCAGCACTTCCATGCGCAGCCTCCACCAGGCTGCATTGATGTGCTTGTCGCCCGACGGCGTGGACGCCTTGAGCACGCGCTCGAAGTTGTCGGCACCCATGAAGCGCAGCTGCACCGGCTGGGCGGCCCACTGGGTGAACAGTTTCGTGAGCGCTTCCACCGCGGCTTCGTCGATGGCCGTGAGCTTGGTCCAGTTCAGGCGCCACGGCGCCGGGGATTTGGAGAGCGCCACGTTCAGGGCAGCCAGGGTCTGGGTGCCCAGCGTGGAAGGGCAGGTCCAGTCAGCGGGCTGGGCCGAAGCCGGAGCCGCGGCAGGCGGCCCGCTCATCCGGCCGACCGCTTCCGGAATGGAGAACCACTGCGGCGCGGAACGGCCGAAGCGACCGGCAAATTCGATGGCCGCCGTCTCGAAGCGGTCCTGCTGGCCGGTGGCCCGGTACAGGTCGAACAGGGTCAGCCAGGTTTCATCGTGGTTGACACGGGCGCCCTTGGGGCCCAGAACTTCCATCAGCCCCGCCTCAGCGCCGCTGTCGTCGCCGTTGGCGAAGCGGATGGAGGCCTCTTCCAGCTCGGGGTCGTGCGCGAACTCGTCGACGTCGATGGCGAACAGCTTGGATGCGGAAAAGCCGGTGGCGCTGGCATCGCTGTGGTGCGAATTGGACAGCGCAGAAACAGCGGGCTTGGCAATCGGGGTGAGCACCGGCCGCACGGGCGCCGCAGGCGGCGGCGGTGCAGCGCGCACGGGCGCCGCGGGTGGCCGGGCCACCGGCGGCATGGGCGTGACCATGTCGAGCATCGGTGCATCTTCCACCGGTGCCGGCTTCTCGTTCTTCTCCGGCGGCAGCGGCTGAGGCTCGGTTTTTGTGTAGGCGGTCGAGCGCAGCGCAGGCGAGCCCAGGGGCCGACTGTTTCCCATTTCGGGTGGCTGGTTGGTCGACACCGGGAAGTTGGTGGTGCGCAGGGATGAGTCGCCATGCTTGGTCTTCCACCATTGCATGGACATCTGGGCCTCGATCTCGTCAATCTTCTTGAGCGTGGTGGCCCGGTCATCCGGCTTGGACGGCATGGAGCTCTGGAAGAAGGACGGGCGCGCGGCCGGGTCCTGCCCCGCCATCACCTCGCTGCGGCGCATCTTGCGCAGCATGTCGAACTCGCGCTTGCGGACGAAATCGTTGCGCCGCTTGCGCTCGATCATCTCCTTGAGCATCTGCTTGGAGTAGCTGCTCTCCTTGTCCGTCTCCTGCTGGTCCAGGTCGGCCCAGTTCGTCGTCGGGTTCTTTACGAAGCGCACCACCTTGGACAGCAGGCCGGCGTTTTCGTCTTTGGCGGACATGGGATGGGCTTGGGGTACAGCGGGGTGGACTGAAAACGGACGGGGTCAGTCCCCGAACATCTTCTGCTTGAGCTCGCGGCGCTGCTGGGCTTCCAGTGACAGCGTGGCGGTCGGCCTGGCCAGCAGGCGGCCCACGCCGATCGGCTCGCCAGTCTCGTCGCAATAGCCATAGTCGCCGGCATCGATGCGCTGGATCGACTGTTCGATCTTCTTGAGCAGCTTGCGCTCCCGGTCACGGGTGCGCAGTTCAAGCGCGTGCTCTTCCTCGATGGTGGCGCGGTCGGCCGGGTCGGGAACGATGACGGTGTCCTCGCGCAGGTGCTCGGTGGTCTCGCCGGCGCTGGCAAGGATTTCCTGCTTGAGCTGCGACAGCTTCAGGCGGAAGAACGCCATCTGCTTCTCGTTCATGTATTCCGAGTCCGCCATGGCAAGCACTTCGGCGTCCGTCAACTGGTCAACAGTCTTGGTCTTCCAGTTGTTGGCGAGCTTCGGATCCTTCTTGATCGCCACCAGCGGCGGCGGTGTGAGTACGGGGGCTGACATGATCTGTGTGTAGCTGGATTTCGCGGCGGTCGAGGCCACGGACTGCGCCATGGACGGTACCGTGATCTGCGACAGGCGCGAAGGCTTGACCTGGCGCAAGGCCGTGGGCGGCGACACGACGGGCGCCGGCTTGGGAGGCTCGGCGCGGGCCGGGGCCTTGACTGCTGCGGGAGTGGATTTGATGGTGGTCTTCGGTTGGGGGGCTGCGGATTTCGCCTTGGGGGCGGGGACGGCTTTTGGGGCTGCCGGCTTTGCGGCCTTGGCAGGCACCTTTTTAGCCGGCGCCTTGGCTGCGGGTTTCGCGGCTTTGGCAGCAGGCTTGGACAGGGGCTTGGCGGCTGGTTTCGGTTTGGCGACGGGCTTGGCGGCTGCCTTGACCCCCGGTTTCGCGGCTTTGGCTGCAGGCTTGGCGGCCGGTTTGGCTTTTGCTGCCGGCTTTTGCGCCTGGGCCTTGGCCTTTGGCTTGGGGGTCTGGGCTTTCACTTCCTGTCTCCTCGAGGCGCTCGCGGCGGCATGATCGGGGTCAACACCCGCCGACCGGCTTTGTTCTGCTGATGGATGGCCTTCATGTAACCGCGTTATACCCTGATTGTCAGCCGCCAGATGGCGGACGTCCGGCTCTCACCGGCGCGCGATTGTAGTTGCTTGGCGTGGCCAAAACCCATCAGTTGCAGAATCGAGACAATCATCTGGCTCCCGTCCGGGCAAGACTACCTCAAACCAGGCACTGCTCCAGGCCCTGCAGGAAGATATCTTTGGGCAGATCCAGCCCGATGAACACCATCTTGCTCAGGCGCTCCTCGCCCTCGCCCCAGTTCGGGCCCAGGTCGCTGCCCATGAGCTGGTGCACGCCCTGGAAAATCACCTTGCGGTCGGTGCCCTGCATGAACAGCACGCCCTTGTAGCGCAGCATGCGCGGGCCGTAGATGTTGACGATGGCACCCAGGAAGTCCTCCAGCCGTGCCGGGTCGAATGGCCGCACCGATTTGAAAACAAAGCTCTTCACATCATCGTCGTGATGGTGGTGATGCCCGCCCTCGTGCTTGTGCGAGGGATGGTCGCAGTGCTCGCCGTGCTCATGGTCATGATGGTCATGGCCGCCGTCTTCCTTCAGGAAATCCGGGTCAATATCGAGCTTTGCGTTCAGGTTGAAGCCCCGCAGGTCAAATACCTCGTTCAGCTTGACGTCGCCGAAATGCACGGCGCGTTGCGGCGCGCGCGGGTTCATGTGCTTGAGGCGGTGAATCAGCGCATCGGTCTCGTCCTGGGCCACCAGGTCGGTCTTGCTGATGAAGATCTGGTCGGCAAAGCCCACCTGGCGGCGTGCTTCCTGGCGGTCATTGAGCTGGCCAGCGGCGTGCTTGGCGTCCACCAGCGTCAGGATGGAGTCCAGCAGGTAAGTTTCGGCGATCTCGTCGTCCATGAAGAAGGTCTGGGCGACCGGGCCGGGGTCGGCCAGGCCGGTGGTCTCGATCACCACGCGGTCAAAGTCCAGCAGGCCCTTGCGCTTTTTGGCCGCCAGGAGCTGCAGCGTTTCGCGCAGGTCCTCGCGGATGGTGCAGCAGATGCAGCCGTTGCTCATCTGGATGATCTGCTCTTTCGATTCGGTCACCAGGATGTCCGAGTCGATATTTTCCTCGCCGAACTCGTTCTCGATGACGGCGATCTTCTGGCCGTGCGCCTCGCTCAGGATGCGCTTGAGCAGGGTGGTCTTCCCCGAGCCGAGAAAACCGGTGAGGATGGTGGCGGGGATGAGACTCATGGTGCTGCCCAAAACATCGAAGGTTGGGCAGTTTAAGGGCTTATCAATCCCCCTTGTTACTTGCGGACGACCACCAGGCCCTTGAGGTACTCGCCTTCGGGAAACTCCAGCGTCATCGGGTGGTCGGGCGCGCCGCCCAGGCGCTCGGTGATGTAGCCGTCCACCCCGGCGTCTGCCCCGGCCGAGGCCACGATCTTGTGGAACAGGTCGGCGCTGATGCCGCCGGAGCAGGAATAGGTGAACAGTACGCCGCCGGGCTCCAGCAGCTTGAAGGCCAGGCGGTTGATGTCCTTGTAGGCGCGGGCTGCACGCTCCGCATGGGCGGCAGAGGGCGCCAGCTTGGGGGGGTCGAGCACGATGGCGTCGAAAGTGCGCCCTTCCTCGATGAAGACGCGCAGGGAGGCATTGACGTCGGCGTCCATGAAATCCGCTCGTGCGGTATCGAAGCCGTTGAGCGCCAGGTTGGCAGCGGCGCGTTCCAGCGCCGGGGCGGAAGAGTCGATCGACGTCACGTGACCGGCCCCGCCGGCGAGCGCTGCCACGGTGAAGCCGCCGGTGTAGCAATAGCAGTTGAGCACCCGCTGGAACCCCAGGCGCCGGGCGCAGGCCGCAAACTTTGCCCGGCTGTCGCGCTGGTCCAGGTAAAAGCCGGTCTTGTGGCCCGTCGCAATGTCCAGCGACAGGCGCCAGTCATGCTCGCGCAGCTCAACTTCGGTCGGCCCCTCGCCACGCAGCCAGCCGGTGGCCGGCTCCAGGCCTTCAAGCGAGCGGGCATTGGTGTCCGAGCGCTCGTACATCTTGTTGAGGCCGGTTTCGGCCAGCAGCGCGTCCGCCAGCACAGCCTTGAAGCGCTCCACGCCGGTCGAGAGGAACTGCGCCACCAGCGTGTCGCCGTAGCGGTCGACGA
>CALRME020000193.1:0-6287 GCA_943369045.1 Sphingobacterium thalpophilum | reverse complement strand
CCAACCAGGCACTGGCAAAGGGCCACGCCGCCGTGACCGGCGCCGGACTGGCCTGCGAGCAGAAAGTGATTGAAGGCCACGTGGTGCACGAAGGCATCCTGGAGGCGGCTACCTCCACCGGTGCCGACCTGATCATCATGGGTTCGCATGGCCGCCATGGCATCGAAAAGCTGCTGCTGGGCAGCACCACGCAGCGGGTGCTGTCGCACACCACGCTGCCGGTCCTCGTGGTTCGGGGCTAGGCGTCCCGCACGTCGGCCACCGGATTGGCGCCGAAGTCTGCGCGAGCCAGGTAGGCCAGCACCTTGGAAGCCGCCTGTTCAGGCGAATCCAGTGCGCCCTTGTCCTTGAGGCCAATGAAGTTCGCGCGGTCGGGGAACTGGTTGCTGTCGGCACCGCGCAGCTGAACCTGCATGTCGGTATCGATCACACCCGGTGCCAGTGAGCAGACTTTCGCGCCGTGGGGCTTGAGCGCCTCTTCCAGTGCCACGCAGCGCGTGAAGTGGTCCATGCCGGCCTTGGCGCCGCAGTAGGCGGCCTGCGAGGCCATGGCGCGGCGGCCCAGGCCCGAAGAAATGTTCAGCACCTTCTTCGTGCCTTTCCAGTTCTGCGTCGCGCGCAGGAAGGCACCCATCAGCAGCATAGGCGCTTCCAGGCCCACCCGCATGGACGTGGCCAGGTCCAGCGCGCTGATCTCGCCCAGCGGCGCGATGCGCGGCATTGTGCCGGCATTGTTGATGAGCGTGACTGTTTCGTAAGTGCCGCCGTCCTTGCCCGAGAGCCAGGTCTCCAGCTTGGCCGCCGCGCTTTCACCGCGCGACAGGTCCTGGGGCCACTGTTCGAGTGAGACGCCGGCTGCCGCGGCCTGGCCGGCCAGCGGGTCGTTGGTCTTGCGCGAGATGCACAGCAGGTCGTGGCCGGCGGTGATGAGCTGCTGCGCCATGGCATGGCCCATGCCGCGCGAGGCCCCGGTGAGGATGGTGAGGTGTTTCGTCATGGTTGCCATGCTACGCCTGCACGGTGATCGGGAAGCGGGCCTTGAGACCCTCGCTGCCGGACGCAAATGGCACGGTGATGGCGGCGCGGGCTTCGGGCGACAGGTTGCGCCACAGGAAGTCCCGCGCGTTGCCGGCATCGCCCTGCACGTAGAGCTGCGTGGTCAGCAACTCGCGGGTGCCGAGTTTGACCTTGACGTGGATGTGCGGCGTGCGGCCGGCGTAGGCCACCGGGCGGATGGTTCGAAAGCGCCACTGGCCACCGGCGTCCACGGTGACCCGGCCAAAGCCCTGGAAAGCCGCGTCGGCCCTGCCGCCGTCGCCGGGGTGATGGTAGTGGCCGGCTTGGTCGCACTGCCAGATCTCGACCACCGCGCCGTTCACCGGCTTGCCCTGCAGATCAGACACATTGCCTTCCACCCAGGCCGGCTGGCCGCCGCCGTAGCTGAGCGCGCCGTTGCGCAGCAGGTCGTAGTCGGTGTCTTTGGGCAATTCCAGCGGGTAGAACGGGCCTTCGGTCTGCGACGGGGTCAGGCGGCGCGCGGTTGCGGGCTGCGCGCGCACGCCCAGCCAGAGCGCGGGCATGGCGACCAGGCCGGCTGCGACGGCGCGGCGTGTCAGCGGGTGGGGTTGGACAGGGGATTGGGGCATGGGGTTCTCCTCACAGCCCTGTCTGATGCGGGCGGGGCGTCTGGGTTCCTCGTGCCTTCAGAACGGCGCGGCGGACTCGAATGCCAGGGCTTGCCCCGTTGCAGGGTGCGTAAAGGCCAGGGCGCCGGCGTGCAGCAGCAGGCGCGGTGCGCGGGCCTGCACGTCCGGCGGCGCGTACAGCGCATCGCCCAGTATGGGGTGGCCGATGGCCAGCAGGTGCAGGCGCAGCTGGTGGGTCCGGCCGGTGACGGGTTCGAGTTCCAGCCGGCTGCTGTCGGCAGCGGCGTCATGGGCCAGCAGCCGCCAGCGGGTGGCGCTGGGTTTGCCGGCCTCCCTGTCGATCTTCTGAAGCGGCCTGCGCGGCCAGTCGGCTGCAATCGGCAGGTCGATGAGCGACCAGCCATCCGCATCCGGCTTGTCCGCTGGGGGACGGCCGGCCGCCACGGCGAAGTAGCGCTTGCTCACTTCCCGCCCGGCGAACAGGGCCGAGAGGCGGCGCTGCATGTCCGCTCCGCGCGCCATCAGCATGAGTCCGGAGGTGCCCATGTCCAGCCGGTGCACGATCTGCGCGTCCGGGCAGAGCGCCTGTACCCGCGCCGAGAGGCAGTCCTGCTTGTCCGCGCCGCGGCCGGGCACGGACAGCAGTCCTGCAGGCTTTTCCGCGACCAGCAGGTGCTCGTCCGCGTAAACAATCAGGCCGCCAGATAATTTCGCCATGACCGCGCTTTCATCTCTTCCGTTTTCGCTGCAGGCCATCCTGCTGCTCGTCGCATCCAACGTCTTCATGACCATGGCCTGGTACGGCCACCTGAAGAACATGGCGACCGCCCCCTGGTACATCGCAGCCCTGGTCAGCTGGGGCATCGCCCTGGCCGAGTACCTGCTGCAGGTGCCGGCCAACCGCATCGGGTTCCAGCAGGCCGGCTTTTCGGTCGGCCAGCTCAAGATCATGCAGGAAGTGATTACCTTGAGCGTATTTGTGCCGTTTGCCATCTTCTACCTGGACGAGCCTTTCAAGCTTGACTACGTCTGGGCGGGGCTGTGCATGGTGGGCGCGGTGTATTTCATATTCCGCAACGGCTGAAAATCGGGTCACGGTACACTCCGCGCGCAGTCACAGAACTGTCATATTCCCGTCACACGACCCAACTCCACCAGGAGCGAGCATGCTGTTTGGCAAGCTTTTGCCGCGCGAAGGCAATTTTTTCGAGATGTTCAACCAGCACGCCGACCGCATCGTGGAGGCCGCGCGGGCCTTTTCGCAGCTGGTGGCCAACTACAGCGACCCGCACCTGCGCGAGCAGTACAACCGCGACGTGGACAATGCCGAGCGCGCCGCCGACCGCGTGACGCACGACGTCAACCGCCTGATCCACAAGACCTTCATCACGCCGATCGACCGCGACCAGATCCACACGCTGATCAACACCATGGACGACGTGGCCGACCTGATCCAGGACACGGCCGAGACGCTGGCGCTGTACGACGTGAAGGCCGTCAACGAGGAAATCACCCGCCTCACGGACCTGGCCGTCAAGTGCTGCGACCGCCTCAAGGACGCCGTGGCCCTGCTGCCCAAGATTGCCGACCCGGTGACGGCCGAGGCGGCCCTCAAGACCTGCGAGGAGATAGACCGGCTCGAATCGGACGCCGACCGCGTGATGCGCTCGGCCATGAGCAAGCTGTTCCGCGAAGAGCCGGACGTGCGCGAGGTGCTCAAGCTCAAGGCGATCTACGAGCTGCTGGAAACCATCACCGACAAGTGCGAGGACGTGGCCAACGTGATCGAGGGCATCATCCTCGAGAACTCGTAAAGGCCGGGCCGGCACATGCAAACTGTCCAGGTTGCGCTGTGGGTGGTCGTGCTGCTGGTGGTGCTGGCCATCGCGTTCGACTTCATGAACGGCTTCCATGACGCGGCGAATTCCATCGCCACCGTCGTTTCCACCGGCGTCCTGCGGCCGACGCAGGCCGTGGTGTTCGCCGCCTTCTTCAACCTGATTGCCATCTTCATCTTCCACCTGAGCGTGGCGGCCACGGTGGGCAAGGGCATCGTGCAGCCGGGCATCGTTGACACCCACGTGGTGTTCGGCGCGCTGGTCGGCGCCATCACCTGGAACATCCTGACCTGGTACTACGGCATCCCCAGCAGCTCGTCGCATGCGCTGATCGGCGGCATTGTCGGTGCGGTGATCGCCAAATCTGGCGCGGGCGCCCTGATCGCCGGCGGCATCTGGAAGACGGTGATCTTCATCTTCGTCTCGCCGTTCCTGGGCTTCCTGCTGGGCTCGCTCATGGTCGTGCTGGTCGCCAATGTCATGCGCCGTGCGACACCGTCGAAGGTAGACCGGTGGTTCCGCCGGCTGCAGCTGGTCTCGGCCGGCGCTTACAGCCTGGGGCACGGCGGCAATGACGCTCAGAAAACCATCGGCATCATCTGGATGCTGCTGATCGCGACCGGCTACTGGAGCGCCGAAGCCAAGTCGCCGCCGGCCTGGACCATCATCAGCTGCTACGTGGCAATTGCGGCCGGCACCATGTTCGGCGGCTGGCGCATCGTCAAGACCATGGGCCAGAAGATCACGAAGCTCAAGCCCGTGGGCGGCTTCTGCGCCGAAACCGGCGGGGCGATCACCTTGTTCCTGGCCACCGGGCTGGGAATCCCGGTGTCGACCACCCACACCATCACCGGCGCCATTGTCGGTGTCGGCTCCACCCAGCGCGCCAGCGCCGTGCGATGGGGCGTGGCCGGCAACATCGTCTGGGCCTGGATCTTCACCATCCCGGCCAGTGCCTTCGTCGCCGCGATTTCGTACTGGATCAGCCTGCAGATTTTCTGAGGGCGCGGCGCACTCACTGCGAAATCTTGCGGCCCTCTTCGATCTGGTATTCGAAGTAGCGCTGCAAGCTGAAGGCCAGGCTGGCCATCAGCGCCGTGGTGCCAACCAGCAGCGCCAGCACGATGGCACCTATGGTGATCCAGGCGGTCCCGCCGGCAGGTGCGTCCGGTGCGGCTTGGGGGTTGTGGCGTGCATTCCACTTCTCCGGCGAGCTCAGGCCATAGACGATGGCGGTGAGCGCGCAGCCCGCGATGGTGAAGCCCAGGAAGGGCACCAGAACCCAGCTCCAGTGATCGTCCAGGCCGTACTGCTTGACGCGCTCGATGCCGTACAGGCCCAGAGCGGTAGGAATGGGCAACATCCAGCCCCAGATGTCCGAAATGCCGTGCAGGTAGAAGCGGTGCAGGCCCAGGGGGCCGCCGGCGAAGGCGAGCCAGGCGGCCAGGGTTTTGTTTTTCATGGGCGATCTTATGCGGGAGCGGTCATTCAGGCGCTGTGGTGTCGCCTTCGCCCAGCACTTTTTCCATCAGCACCACGTCGCGCCATTCGCCGAATTTCCAGCCGCAGGACTTGAGGATGCCAACGTGGCCAAAGCCGTTGGTCCGGTGCACGCCGATGGATCCGGCATTGGCCGAGTCGCCAATCACGGCGATCAGCTTGCGCACGCCCGCAGCTTCGGCCTGCTGCGACAGGGCCGACAGCAGCTCTCGCCCCAGGCCCCGGCCACGGGCGTCTGGATGCAGGTAGATCGAGTCCTCGGCCGAATAGCGGTAGGCCGGGCGGGGCTTGAACCAGTTGCAATAGGCAAAGCCCAGGACCATGCCGCCGTCTTCGGCCACCAGGTAGGGCAGGCCCTTCGAAAGCACGTCGGCGCGGCGCGTTGCCATGTCGGCTTCATTGGGCGGTGTGGTCTCGAAAGTGCCTGTGCCGTGGAGCACGTGGTGGCTGTAAATGGCGGTGATTTCGGGGACGTCCTGGTCGGTGCTGGGGCGGATCGTGGTCATGGCAATTGGCGAGGGGACGAAAAAAGATATAATGGAAAGCTTTTCAGCGTGTCGCTGGCCGGGTGGTCATGTCGCGTGTCTCAACGCTGGAAGAAATACACCCTCCACCCGAAGGATAAATCATGGTCGTCATTCGACTCTCCCGCGGCGGCTCCAAGTCCCGCCCGTTTTTCAACATCGTTGTTGCCGACAAGCGCACCCGCCGCGACGGCCGCTTCATCGAGCGCATCGGTTTTTACAACCCGATCGCCAAGGACAACGAGGAAAGCATCCGCGTTGCGCAGGACCGCCTGACTCACTGGCGCGCTGTTGGCGCCCAGCCGTCGCCCACGGTTGAACGCCTGATCAAGCAGCACGCCTCGGCCGCCCCCAAGGCAGCCTGAGCAAGATGGCCGGCCGTCCGGCCGCCGCGCTGCCGGCGGGCATTGAACCCGCCGAGCTGCCGGCCGATGCCATAGAAATCGGCCGCATCGCCGATGCCTGGGGCATCAAGGGCTGGTTCAAGGTCCTGCCGCACAGCGCCTCGCCTGAGGCGCTTTTTTCTTCAAAACGCTGGTACTTGCAACCGACCGAAAGAGGCGTCAAAACCTTTTCGGGAACGGTGCTGCTGCGCATCCGCGAAGCCAAAGAGCATTCCGGCACCATCGTTGCCAATGCGCACGAGGTGGACGACCGCGACGCGGCCGAGTCCCTCAAGGGAGCGCGCATCTTCGTTCCGCGCTCCAGCTTCCCGACGGCCAGCACGGATGAGTACTACTGGGTCGACCTGATCGGCCTGGCGGTGGTCAACCGGGAAG
>CALRME020000192.1:0-6288 GCA_943369045.1 Sphingobacterium thalpophilum | reverse complement strand
CAGAACTCACTGCGAGCGCAAGCGCTCTCCGTTCAAACAGCTGCGATAAGCCAGAGCACGAAGTGCGCTAAAGCGCACCGGCCGAAAAACCGGCCATCCCAGGCGCCCCAGACGCGCGCCACAGCCCGCCCGCAGGGGACTTGCCGGAGAAACTCGGTTTGCTCTCGTATGGCACTTCTCCGGAAACGCTCAAGCAGTGTCCATGCGGCTTGCGGGCAGCTTTTGGCCTGGAAGGCGCGCGGAATATGCTTGGGTATTCGCGCAAAATCATGCAACCATGCGCCCGAACGTCGCCACGGGCCGTGGAATACTTCGGTTGCTTGAGGGTGCGCCCGAGCGCTGGACAGGCAAACTGAAACCCGTGCACAAGAACTGAAGGAGGGGATGAATGACACCGCTGAATGTTTCGTCGATTGGCCTGGGTGGAAAGGCCAGCATTTGCTGGAGCTTTTTCTGGCGCGGTTTTGTGATGATGATCGGGTCCATGCTCGCGGGAGGTGTCCTTGGCGGAGTCTTCGGTGCCATCGTCGGCGCTATCGGCCTTTCCAAAGGGTCTGCACTGGCGGTAATGCTTCTTGGCAGTGCCACCCTCGGCGCGCTCGCCGGGCTGACATTTCTATACCTCTACATTCGCTGGCTGCTTTCGTCCCGCCTTGGCAGGTTCCGGCTGGTGCTTGTGCTCGCTGATGACGCCGCTGCGACGTGAGCAGTGTGTTCGTTGAGCAATCCTGACAATGAGGTAGGTGTTTGATGCGCAATCTCCATTTGCTGGCAATCATCCTTTGCCTCCCCCTGTTCGCCCACGCCCAGGCCTACAAGTGCAAGCAATCCAACGGCTCCACGAGTTTCCAGGACTACCCTTGCGGCGAGGGCTCGGGGAGCTCGGCGCTGAAGTTGCCGCCTGCGCCAGTCCGGGGTGCCAGCGCACCGGGCGCGATAACACGGCGGGCGACGCCGCCGAGCTATCCGCCCGGGACCATCGTTTTCAAGGACGACGCCGAGGGTGAGAAGTGGTTGGCTGAGCACAATGCGCGCGAGCGGGAGCAGAACAAGGCGCAGCGCTGCAACTACGCGCGGCAATACCTGGAAACGCTGCAGCGGCAAGGGCGGGTCTATGTGCGCGACAGCAAGGGAGAGCGCGTGTTCGTCAGCGATGAGCAGCGCCCGGCCTTGATTGCGGCGGCCACACGGCAGGTGGCTCAGGAATGCAATTAGGTCTCCCGTGAGCAACGACACACCCAAGGACGGCGACTTCGCGGCGTGGCTGGAAGCCAAGGCTGCCACGCCGCCGGCCGCGCCTTCTGTGCTTGCCGAAGTGCGCACCATCGCGATGGAGGAGATGAGCCCTCAAACCCTGGAAGATGTCCTGCTGATGGGCCAGGACCCCACCAGTGAATTTGTCGAGGAGTTCAAGGCGCTGAACGAGGCGCCGCCTGTATCGGATGAAGAACTCGAGCGGCAGGCGCTGGAGGCGGCGGGCGAAGACGGGCATGCAGAGACGCCGGAGTGACGGCGTTCCGGTGAAGCGCGGGTGATGGATCCCGGATCAAGTCCGGGATGACAGCTAGGCGAGGGCGCGAGCGCGGCTGAGCGAAGCCGACGGCGCGGCCATGGCGCCGCTCATGGCGTAGGTCCTGGCGGCCTGCGAGGTCTGCAGGCTCGCGTCCGAGCGCCCGAGCGCATCCAGAGAACGCTGCACGTCGACCTGGCGGCGGGCGATCATTTCAAAATTGGCTTGCGCGCGGCTTTGCAGGGCGTGCAGGCGCTGCTGCGTTTCGGGTGCGGCCATGCGGCCGGCGACGGCGCGCAGCGTGGCCAGCCGCGAGGCCAGCAGTTGCGACAGCGCGGCGAGCGCATCGGCCTCGCCATTCAATACAGCCTGGGCCTGCTCGTCGAGCAGGCCATCCACAGCAGCCAGGGCTGCGTCGAAGGGGCTGGGTGCTGTCATGGTGTCCTGGGTTCAGCAGTTGCGCGGGCTGAGCATCGACGTGGCGTCTGCTATCAGCTTGTCGGCAATCGCTTCGGGGTTGACGGTGAAGCGGCCTTCGCGGATGGCCTGGCGGATGGCGTCGACCTTGGCGCTGTCGAAGTCGCCACTGTGGTCATTCATCTGGGCGGCGGCTGCCGAAACGGCAACCTTGTCCACGGCGGCCGTGGCCGGGACGGCCGTCAGGGTGGCCGTTGTGGTGCCCGTGGCGCGCGCGGGGCTTCGCGCCGCCACTTCCGCGGTGCCAAAGGTGTCAAGCGTTGAGCCAATCTTCATGGGGTTCTCCTGGGGCCGGAATCCAGCCTGCAACTCATTATTCGGCAGCGCAGCGGGAAACTAAAGCCCGAATAAGCGGGTTTTTGTCGCCTTTTACAGCGCCACGTCCACCACCCGGCCCTGGCGGGCCACGCCCAGCAGTATCTTGCCAAGGTCAGTGCGCACTCTTACGCTTTGCCCCTCGCCTGCTGCACCCAGGGCCTGGCCGGCCGACTGGACAGCGAAGCCGGGGCCGGCAATCCGCAGGCGAACGGGGTCGCCGGCGTTGATCACGGCGGTGGTTTTGAGCATGTCGGCGCGAATCGCCTGGCCCGGATTGACGTTGCGGGTCAGCGTTTGCCCGCTCAGAAGCTTCGCGTCTCGCGGCAGGTTGGCCGGTTCGCGGGTCAGTTCGATCTCTTGTTCACGGATGTCCTGCTCGGCCAGCAGGCTGCCGGCCGACAGGGGGTTGGCGGCTACCAGGGCATTGCCCCAGACCGTCACCGTCACGGGCACCAGCACCGTCCAGCCGGCGCCGTCCACGCAGCGCAGGCCCACGGAACTGCGGCCCCAGAAGCGGCTGTTGGGCGGGGCGAAGGCTTCGGTGCGGCGGCACAGGGCAAGCGAGCCCGTTTCCACCGTGCCCAGCTTCACGTCAAAGCGCGTCGCCGCGCCGCCGTTGCCAGCCACCTGCTGGGAGACAAAGGCGCGCAGGGCGTTTTCGTCGACCAGGGGCTGTTGTGTCTGCGCCCGGGCGGGGGCCGCCAGTGCGAACAGGGCGAGGGCGGCGCAGGCGAGGAGGCGGTAGGTATTCATGGAGTGTGACTTTAGGCGCGCGCCGCCTGCGGCCAGACCCGCAAAAGGCAAGCAAACCCGCGGTTTATCGGCGCTTAAGTTTTTGCACCCGGCTTCCATACTTTCCAGCACACCCCGAACAACCGACCTGCTTCTACAACCGGCCCTCACACCATGACCACCGACATCTTCACCGCCCGCCTCGACGGCCACGGCAAGGCCCTGGGCCTGTTGTCGCAGCGCCAGAAGGTGCTGGCGGGCAACATCGCCAACGCGGACACGCCGGGCTTCAAGGCCCGCGATTTCGACTTTGCCGCCGCGCTGGCCGAAGCCCGCGGCCAGGGCAAGAGCGCAGTGGCCACCACCGCCCGCCACATCGGCAGCGCACTGGCCAACGCCAGCGGCGAGCTGCCCGAGGTCAAGCTGCAGTGGCGCCAGGCCGACCAGCCCAGCCTGGACGGCAACACGGTGGACCTGGACCGCGAGCGGGCCAACTTCGCAGACAACGCCATGCGCTACGAAGCCACGCTGCGCTTCATCAACAACGACGTCCGCACCATGCTGTCGGCCATCACCGGCCAGTAAGCCCCTAGGAAAGCCCGCCATGTCCCTCTTCAATGTGTTCGCGATCTCCGGCAGCGCCGTCTCGGCCCAGGCCAAACGCCTGAACGTGGTGGCCAGCAACATGGCCAATGCCGATTCCGTGGCCGGCCCCGACGGCAAGTCGTACAAGGCGCGCCAGATCAGCTTCGAGGCGCAACCGATTCCCGGCTCTGAAGTCGCCGGCGTGCGCGTCTCCAGCGTCACCGAAACCGATGCGCCCGGCCGCCGCTCCCATGAGCCCAACCACCCCATGGCCGATGCCGAGGGTTATGTCACGCATTCCAACGTGAGCGTGGTCGACGAGATGGTCAACATGATCTCGGCCTCGCGCTCCTACCAGAACAACGTCGAAGTCATGAACACGGCCCGCCAGCTGCTGGCCAAGACCCTGCAGATGGGCCAGTAAAGGAACACACACCATGACCACCGTCACCAACCCCACGAACACAGCGCCCGCCACCGGCACGGCCGGCACCACGCGCACCACCGGCACGTCCAGCAGCGGCACCACCACCGCCGCCGAGCAGCAGGACCGCTTCATGAAGCTGCTGGTCGCGCAGATGAAAAACCAGGACCCGCTCAACCCCATGGACAACGCCCAGATGACCAGCCAGGTCGCGCAGATCAATACCGTGAGCGGCATCGAGAAACTCAACAGCACGGTGCAGAGCCTGCTGGGCAGCTTCCAGTCACTGCAGGCCCAGTCGGCCGCGCAGCTGCCCGGCCGCAATGTGCTGGTCACCGGCACCAGCCTGGAGCTGGCCGACGGCGCCGCGCACGGCGGCATCGAGCTGGCCGGCGCGGCCGACACGGTCAACGTGGACATCGTCGATGCCAACGGCGCCGTCGTGAAGCGCGTTGCCCTGGGCCAGTCGGCCGCCGGCATCAGGAACTTCGCTTGGGATGGCAAGACCACGGCCGGTGCCGACGCACCAGCGGGCGCCTACCGCATGCGCGTGGCCGCCACGCAGGCCGGCACGGCGGTTGCCGCCACCACGCTGACCTCGGCGCGCGTGGTGTCGGTCTCCAACACCAGTGCAGGCGTGCAGGTCGATCTCGGCAGCGCCGGCGTCCGCCCCTACAGCGACCTCAAGTCCTTCCTCTGATACCCAACATTCCCCGGAGCCCACAATGAGTTTCCAGCAAGGCATCAGCGGCCTGAACGCCGCCTCCCGCAACCTCGAGGTCATCGGCAACAACATTGCCAATGCCAACACCGTGGGTGCCAAGGCCTCGCGCGCCGAGTTTGCCGACATCTACGCCAACGCCAGCCAGGGCGCGACCAGCACCGGCATGGGTGTGCGCCTGACGGCCGTGACGCAGCAGTTCACCCAGGGCAGCATCCGCACCACCGAAAGTCCTCTGGACATGGCCATCACCGGCCGCGGCTTCTTCCGCGTCACCCAGCCCGGCACACAGGACGTGGCTTACACCCGCAACGGCCAGTTCCAGCTCGATGACACGGGCTACATCGTCACCAGCAGCGGCATGCGCCTGCAGGGTTACGGCATCGACGCGACCACGGGCCGCGCCGGTGGCGTGGCCGGCGACATCCGCCTTCCGGCGCAGGGCATCAGCCCGCACGTCACCACCACGGCCGGCCTGCAGCTGAACCTGGACGCCCGCACCGCAGCCCCCGCCGCCACCGCGCCGGCGTTCTCGCTGACCAATGCGGCTTCGTACACCTCGTCCACCTCGATGTCGACCTACGACCAGCAAGGCAACGAGCAGGTGCTGTCGCTGTACTTCCGCCGCACCTCGGTGGACAACGAATGGGAGGTCTACGCCGCCCATGACGGCGTGGCCGTGCCCGCCGTGGGTGCCGGTGCGCAGACGCCTGTGGGCCGCGTGACCTTCAATGCCGACGGCACGCTGGACGCGGCCAACACCGGCACGCTGGCCGGCGGCACGCTCACGCCCGGCAACATGACGCTCGACCTTCCTTTTGCCTCGTCCACGCTGCCCGTGGCCCCGGCTACTTCGACTACTTCGGCACCGGTCTCGATCAACTTTAGCGGAACCACGCAATTTGGCAGCGCCTTCGGCGTGACGCAGGTCACGCAGGACGGCTACGCCGCAGGCCAGCTGACGGGCTTTGGCATTGCCCCGGACGGCATGGTGCAGGCCCGCTACTCCAACGGCAAGACGCTGTCGGCCGCGCAGATCGCCCTGGCTGACTTCCGCAACGAGCAGGGCCTGGCCCCCGGCGGCAACAACCTGTGGCGCGAAACCCCCTCGTCGGGCCAGGCCGCAGTCAGCGCGCCCGGCACGGCCAACCTGGGTTCGCTACAGGGCGGCGCGCTGGAGGAATCCAACATCGACCTGACGCAGCAGCTGGTGGACATGATCACCGCGCAACGTGCCTACCAGGCCAACGCCCAGACCATCAAGACGCAGGACCAGATGCTGAGCACGCTGGTGAACTTGCGCTAACAGTTCGCTGAACAAAGCTGGATAAACCATGGACCGCCTGATCTACACCGCTGCCTCTGGCGCCCGTGCGCTGATGCAGCGCCAGGACAACCTGACGCAGAACCTGGCCAACGCCAACACGCCTGGCTACCGCGCCGACCAGGTGGCGTTCCGGGCCGTGCCGGTGCGCGGCGAAGGCGCCAGCACCCGCGTGGTGTCGCTGGAAGCCTCCGCCG
>CALRME020000191.1:0-6308 GCA_943369045.1 Sphingobacterium thalpophilum | reverse complement strand
CCCAGGTAGGCCGTCATCACCTCGGGGCGCTGCATCACGTCGCGCGGCGCGCCTTCGGCCAGCACCGAGCCCTGGTCGAATACCACGATGCGGTCCGTCAGCGCCATCACCGCATCCATCACGTGTTCGACGAACACGATGGTCGTGCCCTGCTCGCGTATGCGGCGGATCTGCAATACCGCCGACTGGATCTCGGTGGGCGTGAGGCCGCACAGCACTTCATCCAGCAGAACCAGCCTGGGCCGGCCGGCCAGAGCGCGCGCCAGCTCGAGGAACTTGCGCTGGTGCAGGTTGAGCTCACCGGGCAGGCTGTCGGCCTTTCCTGCGAGATGGGTGAACTCCAGCCATTTCATCGCTTCGTGCCGTCACGCTTCCATGGACGGGAGCCCATCGCCCGCGTACATGGCAGCGATCGCCACGTTGTCCAGAACGCTCATCTGGGAGAAGGGGCGGGGAATCTGGTAGGTGCGTGCGATGCCGGCTTGCGCAACTTCGTGCGCCGGAAGGCCGGCAATGTCCCGGCCATCGAGCAGCACCTGGCCGCCGTCGGGCAGGAAATGCCCGCTCACGACATTGATGAAGGTGGACTTGCCGGAACCATTGGGGCCCAGCAGGCCGAGGATCTCGCCTTCGCGTACCTGCAGCGAGACCTTGTTCAGGGCCTTGAGGCCGCGAAAGGATTTGCTGAGTTCCCGCACCTCCAGCAGCACGCCGTTTGTGGGCGTGGCGGACGCCGCCACAACAGCCTGTGCAGCAGCAGGCGCCGGGACGGCGGCATCCGCGGGCATCGTGTCCACGGAAGCACGTTTGCGTCGCAACCGTCCCATCGCACCCTCCGGCATGAACAGCACGCCAACCACCAGGATCAACCCGATCGCCCCCTTGCCCAGGACGGCGTACTCGCCGCCCGTGAACGAGAACAGCAGGCAGGTGATTGCTACCGCGCCTATGGCCGGGCCGGCCCAGTGGCGCGTGCCGCCCAGAATGCTCATGAGCACCACCGTCAGCGGCACGGTGAGGTTGAAGGTTTCGGCAGTCGTCACGTACGAGACGAACAGCGCGTGAATGCCGCCGACCCAGCCGGCCAGCGCGCATGACACGGCTAGCGCCAGCAGTTTCCACCGGTACGTGGGCACGCCCATCACCTCGGCCGCGTCCTCGTCGTCATGGATGGCGAACAGGCCGGCACCAAAGCGCGAGTGGCGGATTGCCCACGAAACCAGCAGCGTGGCCACCGCCGCCACCAGCATCATCAGGTAGAGGCTGGCGTTGGGTGTGGGGCCGATTTTTGGCACCGGCACGGCATTGAGGTACACGCCCGGTCCGCCGTCGATCGGCGTGTTGCCGATGATGGTGGCCACCACGAAGGTCACCGCCAGCGACAGCAGCGCGAACACCTCGCCACGAATCCCGCGCACGCGGAACACCACCGCACCGATGCCAACCCCGACCAAAGCGGCCACCAGCGCCGCCGCAGGCAGCGTCCACAGGAAAGGCCAGCCGAACTTGCCCGCCAGAGTGGCCGAGGTGTAGACCCCGGCGCCGAAGAAGGCGCCGTGGCCGAACGAGAAGTAACCCGCGTAGCCCGACAGGATGTTCCAGGAGGTGGCCAGTACGATCCAGAACAGGGCCAGGTACAGGAAGGATTCGTAGAAGGCCGGCAGCTTGAGGAAAGGCAGCGCGGCCATCAGCAGGCCGGCGGCCAGGATGCCGGCGGGAGCGCGCCGCAGCTTCATCGCACGCGCCCCGGCCGCAGCAACAGGATGGCGATCAGCAGCGCGAACGACACCAGCGGCGCCCACGACGGCGAGGTCACGGCCATCGTCACCGCCTCGCTCACGCCGATGATGATGCCGGCCACCAGCGGGCCCAGCGCGCTGCCCAGGCCGCCCAGCATCACGGCAGCAAACACCACGCCGACCCAGGTGTACATCTGCGAGGGGCTGATGCTGCTCGACAGCGCAATGCACACACCGGCCACGCCCGCGATGGCCGAGCAGGTGCCCGCCAGCAGGAAGCCGTTGCGCCGCTGGTCGATGCCGAAGGCCGCTGCCACCGGTGCGTCCTCGGCGGATGCGCGCAGGGCCTTGCCCAGGTCGGTGTAGCGCAGCACGGCCCAGACGGCCAGCGAGATGGCCACCGCCAGCACCAGCGTCATCACCTCAGGCACCGGCAGGTACAGCGGCCCGAGCCTGAACTTCATCTCCGCGTAGTGCGATTCGAGCTTGCGTGGGTCGGCCGTCCAGATCGTCTGCATCAGCGATTCCACGATGCCCATGCAGCCGAAGGTCAGCAGCAGCGAGCTGAACGGCGTGAGGCGGAAGCGGTCGGTCAGCCAGTGCAGGGCGGCGCCCAGCGCGAACATCAGCGGCACCACGCAGGCCAGAGTGAGCAAAGGGTCCCACTTCACCACCGCCGAGAGCTGCCAGCAGATATAGGCCGACAGGAAGGCGAAGGCGAAGTGCGCCAGGTTGATGGTGCGCAGCAGCCCCCAGCTCAGGCCAAGGCCCAGGCCGAGCAGCCCATACAGCGCCCCCGTGAAGACGCCGGACAGCACCGACTGCGCCAGCAGCGTCCAGCTCGGAAACGACATCGGTCAGCGCGCTGTCATTTTTGCGCCGGGCGCGGCGAACTCGGGTGGATACACCACTTGCCACTTGCCGTTCTGCACCTGCTTGATGCGCATCAGGTCGTCGCCATAGTTGGACGGGCCGTCAAAGCGCAGCGAGCCCTGGATGGTCTCGACCCGGTTCTTCTTCAGCCAGTCGGCCATGGCCTTGTCATCAAGGCTCTTTGTGGCCACGACGGCTGCTTCCAGGATCTGCCAGGCCGTGAACGATGCCGCGGCCTGCACTTCCACCGAGGTGTCTGGGAAGTTGGCCTTGGCCGCGCGCTCGCGGTAGGTCTTGATGAAGTCGGCGGCCTTGGGCCGGCTGCTGAACGGCGCATGCTCTTCAAAGATCGTGACCGACAGCGCGCCACTGGCCTCGGGCAAGGTCACCAGCGGGCCCGGCGCCGGGTACAGGTAGAAGTGCTGCGGCGGCACGTAGTCGATCTTCTTCATGGCATCGAGCAGCAGGTTGCCGTCCAGGCCGATGGCCCCCACCCAGACGAAGTCGGGCTTGGCATCCTTGATGCGGCTGGCAATCGGCCCGAAGTCGCGGTTGCCGAACTCCCACTCCAGGAACAGGACTTCCTGCAGGCCGCGCTTCTTGATGATGTCGCGCGCGCCCATGGACATGAAGTGGATGGACGGGAACTTGCTGGTGACCACGGCAACCGTCTTGGGCGGCTTCGGTCCCTTGGCCAGGGCCTCGAACACAGTATTGGTGGTGGTCGTGCCCGGGTCCGAGCCCAGCGACCAGGCCGGGAATTGCATGTCGTACTTGACGAGGGACGGCACACCCAGCGTGTGGTGCACCAGCACCTTGTTGTAGCGCTGGGCCACGCCCACCGCCGAGAGGATGGCACCGGTCGCATACGGACCCATCAGCAGGTCCACCTTGTCGGAGGTCAGCAGCTGCTCGTACAGGGTGCGGGCCAGGTCGGCCTTGGACTGGTCGTCCTTGAGCACCCACTCCACCTTGCGGCCCAGCAGGCCGCCGCGGCGGTTCAAGTCTTCCACATAAATCTCGCCCACCAGCTTGTGCACCTGCGCCGTGGCCGACAGCGGCCCGGTGAGCGCGAGCGTGCTGCCGATCTTGATGGGCGCGGGCTGGGCGAACGCCGCCAGGGGCAGCGCCGCGGCGGTGACGCCGGTTGCGGCGGCTGCCGCCAGGACGGCGCGGCGTTGCAGGTCGGGTTTCTTCGTCATGCTTGTCTCCTAGTTGTGAAGCGCAGGGTCCAGGTCTCGAAATTGCCCAGCACACCCCGCAGGAACTCCTGCGTGTCGGGCACCAGGGCGCCGTCGTCACCGAACAGCGTGGCGATGCGGCCCAGGTAGGTCTCAGGGTGTGTCATGGTCGCAGCGCCCACGCCGGACAGCGCCTGCTTGAGCGCGAAGGCGCCGGCCAGCCCGCCCAGCGGGCCGCTGCTCTGGCTGATGACGAAAGCGGGCTTGCCGCTCCAGCAGTTCTTGCCATTGGGCTTGGAGGCGACGTCAATCGCGTTCTTCACGCCGCCGGGCACGGAGCGGTTGTATTCGGGAATGATGAACAGCAATGCATCGCAGGCCAGCACTTCGGCGCGAAAGCGCTGCCAGGGCGCAGGCGCATCGGCTTCGAGGTCGCCGTTGTAGAGCGCCAGGTCGGCGAATTCGATTTCCTTGAGCGCCATGCCCGCGGGCGCAAGGCCCGGTAGCGCTCCCGCAAGGCGGCGGCTCATGGATTCCCGTCGCAGGCTGCCCACGATGATTCCCACTTGAAGTGTCATGCGGCGCTCCCTGCTGAAAGCATGCTGTCGATTTCGCTGTTGTGTTCGCCCAGTGTGGGCGGCGGCAGCACCGACAGCGACCTCTGGCCATCGAAGGAAACCGGTGGGCGCACGGTGCGGAATTCGCCCATCGTGGCATGGCGCGCAGACACCAGCAGCTGCAGGTGCTGCGCCTGCGGGTCCTGCAGCGCCTCGTCGGTGTCGTACATCGGCGCGTGCGGCACGTCCTCGGCCAGTAGACGGTTGCACCACTCGGTGCGGCTGCGCGTGGCAAAGCAGGCCGACAGCACCTCGATCATGGCTTCCTGGTTGTCGATGCGGGCCTCGCGCGTGGCGAACCGCGGGTCCTGGAAGATGTCGGGCCGCTCAATGGCGTTGGCCAGGCCTTGCCAGAATTTTTCGGGCGAGGACATGTGCAGCGCCACCCACTTGCCGTCCTTGCACTCCATCACGTACGACTGCGACACGCGCGGCCGGCTGAACGGCCCCATGACCTCGCCGGCCGAATAGAAGTGCGTGAAGGCGTCCAGGTTCCAGTGCGTCATCGCCTCCAGCATCGAGACTTCCACCTTGCGGCCCACGCCGGTGCGCGAGCGTTCGTACAGCGCGCCCAGCACGCCGTAGGCCGCGTAGAAGCCCGTGACCGCGTCGGCGATGGCCGGGCCCACCACGCGCGGGTTGGCCGGATTGACCAGCAGCTTGAGGTAGCCGCTGGCGGCCTGCGCCACCGTGTCGTAGCTGGGACGCCCCGCCGAAGGGCCGGTGGCGCCGAAGCCGCTGATCGAGCAGTAGACGAGGCGCGGGTTGAGCGCGCGCAGCTGCTGCTCGCCCACACCCAGCTGCTCGGCCACGCCGGGGCGGAAGTTCTGGATGTAGACGTCGGCGGTCTTGACCAGCTCGTAGAGACGCTCGCGGTCGGCCGCCTGCTTGGGGTTGAGCGTGATGCTTCGCTTGTTGCGGTTGTAGGTCTGGAAGTGGGGGCTGTAGAGGCCGCCCTTGAACGCGCGGAACGGGTCGCCTGTGACCGGCTGCTCGACCTTGATGACGTCGGCGCCCAGGTCGCCCAGCAGCATGCCGCAGGCCGGCCCCGTGATGAAGGTGCCCTGTTCGAGCACCCGCACGCCCTTGAGTACTTCGATCACGGCTTGCCTTCGTAGATCACTTCGCGCGTCGCCTGGTAGGACAGCGCGAAGCCGCTGGGATTGACCGCCTCCTCGCACAGGTGCGCGATCAGGCCGGCAGTGCGCGCCAGGATGGGCACGCCGCGCAGGCCCACCAGCGGGAAGTTGGTCCCCAGCAGCACGGCGGGGATGGCGGCCGACACATTGAGCCGCAGGTCCTTGCCGACCACGCCCGGGATTTCCTTTTCAATGGCTTCGGCGATCTCGACGAAGCGCAGGCTGGTGCCCGCCTCTTTCGCCACTTCAAACAACCTCGCCACGCGCGGGTCACGGTCCTTGTGCAGTGGATGGCCGTAGCCGGGGATGGGCTTGCCCGCCGCGCGCCAGCGCGCAACCACCTCGCGCGCCGCCGCATGAAGGTCACCGTCGCCGGCCTGCTTGTCGACTTCCGAAAAAAGCCGCCCCGCCGTCTCCGACGCGCCAAGGATCACGCTGCCGCAGCCCAGGATCCCGGCCGCCACCGCGCCCTGCAGCGCATCGGGCGCGGCTGCATAGGTCATGCGGCTGGCCTGCACACTGGGCACCAGGCCGTGTTCGGCGATGGCCACCAGGGTGGCGTCGAGCACCTTTGAATCGCCAGCTGTGGGCCGCTGGCCGGTGACCAGCAGGCTGAAGTAGTCGGTAAAGGAGATGCGGCCGATCAACTCGCCGCACAGGTCCTCGCCGCGCACGGTGATGCTGTGGTCGTCGGACTTGCAGATGGCGGTGCGCGGCACCGTCGATTTGCCGATCTTGTTGATCGACGCCGCGGGTCCA
>CALRME020000190.1:0-6319 GCA_943369045.1 Sphingobacterium thalpophilum | reverse complement strand
ATGTCCATGTCTTCCTTTGAGGTCACCAGCACGAGGTTGCGGGCCGAGATGGCGCGCACGTCCACCGCCTTGCGCAGTTCCGCGGCCGTGTCTGCGCGAGCGTTGATGCCCGTCACGTAGGTCTCGAAACGCGCGTCTGCGGCGCCGATGGACAGGAGCGAGATGCCTGATACGAGCAGGACGATGAATGTCAGCATGGCAAAAGTCACGCCGAGCTTGACGCCAATGCGCAGGTTTGCGAATTTCATGATGGGATCCCCTTGGTCCCGGGTTGTTGGTGGGTTTGGGACCGGTTCCTATTTTTGGGTGAACGGGCGTGCGCCGGTCGTGTAACAAGAGCGAAAATTCCCTTTCAATTCCGGGCTTTGACACTGCAGGGGTAGGTTCGTGAATGGATGACCGGCCGTGCATGAGGTTTTCGTCTTATCGGCCCCTCGGCGGCAGGAGTAACCTCGGGCAATGAACGCCAATTCCCGTTCGGGTACAGACACACAGGATTCCGTGCTGGGGCCGTCCCACCCTCACGGCAGCGAACCGCCGCCGCCTCGTCCCGATTCGCTGCTGATCGCCATCGCCCTGGCCCTGCTGCTGTGCGGCATCTGGGTGACCTACTACGAGCGCCTGGCAGCGGAGCGGCGCCAGGCGATCTCGGCAACGGCGGAACTCAATGCCACGCTGGCGGTCGCGCTGGAGCAGTACACCGTCCGTGTGCTCAAGACCTCGGAGGCGGTCACCAGCCTGATAGGCCGCGATTACGCCAGGGGCGTGCGGGGCCCCGAACTCCTGGAAGTCCTGGAAGACCGGGTGCGGGCCAATGATGTGTTCAGCGGACTGGCCGTGCTCACGCCCGAGGGCCAGGTGATCAGCAGTACCGGCAGGGCCTGGGCGGCAGGCACACGCGTTGCGCTGGAAGGCCTCTACCGCATGCAGGAGCGTGCCGCCACGCCGGTGCAGCTGGGCCAGCCCGGCTCATTGCCCGGCGCCACCCCCACGATCTCGATCGCGCGTGTGACGGCCGACGCGCTGGGCGCCCCCGCGGCGGTCATCGTCGCGCTGGTGGACAGCCCGCGCTTCCTGCGCGTCTTCGAGAGCGCGGACTTGAGCCAGGACACGCTGATCGTGCTGGCCGGTACCGACGGCACCCCGCGCGCGGCCTGGAACGGCAAATATTCGCAGTCCAGCTTCGGCCGCGTGAAGAACATCGCCGGCATGTTCACGGAGCCGTCCGGCTACCCCAGCAGCAACCTTGATGGCGTGGCGCGCATCATCGGCTCGCGCCGCCTCGACGGCTACCCGCTGGTGGCGATCGTGGGCACGCGCGAGTCCGATGCGATGCGCCAGTACGCCCAGCGCCGGGTCTCGCACCTGTGGACATCGTTCGCCGTGTCGCTGCTGGCCCTGCTGTTCGCCGCGGCGCTGGTCCTGTCCAACCGCAAGCGCGACAAGATAGCCCTGACGCTTGAGCGGGCCCGCTCGCGCCTGCGCGAGCTCAATACCGACCTGGAAGGCAAGGTCGCCATGCGCACCGCGCAGCTGCGCGCGGCCAACCACGACCTGCAGCTGTTTTCGTACTCCGTGGCGCACGACGTGCGCGCGCCGCTCTCGACCATCGACGGCTTCAGCCGCCTGATCGAGCCCGCCATCAAGGCCACCGGCGATGCAAAGCAGATCCACTACCTGGCGCGCATCCGCGCCAGTGCCCGGCAGATGAGCGAGCTGACCGAAAGCATGCTGCAGCTGGCCCGCCTGTCCGAAAAAGGCGTGGCGCCGCGCATGGTCGACGTCACCGCCATGGCACAGGCCGTCGCGCGTGAGCTGCAGGAGCGCGATCCGGCGCGGACCGTGGAAATCACGATTGAACCCGGCCTGTCGGTCATGGCCGACGCCGCACTGCTGCGCCAGGTGTTCGAGAACCTGATGGGCAATGCCTGGAAGTTCACTGCCCGCAGGGACCATGCCCGCATCCAGGTCGGCGCGCTGCCGCCGCAGGAGGACGGCCAGACCTGTTTCTTCGTGCGCGACAACGGCGCCGGCTTTGACATGGACCGCCAGGAAAACCTGTTCAAGCCCTTTCACCGCCTGCACCGCCAGGACGAGTTCGAAGGCACGGGCATGGGCCTGGCCATGGTCAAGCGCATCATCGCCCTGCACCAGGGCCGCCTTTGGGCCGAGAGCGCGGTGGACGCAGGCGCCACCTTCCATTTCTGCCTGCCGAAGCGCACCGCGGGCTCTGAACTGCCGGGTCGCTAGCGCAGGGGCCCGAGGAACACGCGCAACGCTTCGGTCATCGGCCCCAGCAGGTTCTCCGTGCCCAGGGCCAGCACGGCCAGGCCGGCCAGCAGCGTCACGGGAAAGCCGACCGAGAAGATCGACAGCTGGGGCGCCACGCGCGAGGTAAAGCCCAGCACCAGGTTGATGAACAGCATCAGCATGGTGGCCGGCAGGGCGAGCGACAGTGCCATGCGGAAAACGTCGGCGCCCAGGCGGTCCAGCCGCAGCAGCTGGAACGAGGTGAACGGGTCGGCGGCAATCGGGAAGGCCGTGAAGGTGGCTATCAGCGCGTCGATCAGCACCAGGTGCGAGTCCATGGCGATGAACAGCAGCATGCCCAGGGTGTTGAGCCAGCTGCCCACGGCCGACTCGGTGCCCCCGTGCGGGTCGAAGAAACCCGCGAACGAAAAGCCCATCTGCAGGCCGATGAATTCACCGGCGATCTCGAACACCGCAAACAGCAGGCGCGCCGCAAAGCCCAGCGCCAGGCCGATGGCCACCTGCTGCGCCACCAGGCCCAGCGTGCTGGCCGAGGCCAGGGTCAGGCCGGGAGGCACGTTGGCGAACGGGGCGACCACGAAGGCGATGGCAGCGGCCAGTGCAATCCGCGCGCGTGCCGGAAAGCCCTTGTGCGAGAGCAGCGGTGCGGCCGAAAAGAGCGCCAGGATGCGGATGAAGGGCAGCAGGCCGGCAGCCAGCCAGCTCTCCATCTGCAGCTGCGAAAACGTGACCATGAAGGGCGGGAGCCGGGATCAGCCGACGGCTTGCGGGATCGAGGAGATGACCTGGCGGATCCAGTCGACCAGCATGGCGATCATCCAGGGGCCCGAGACGGCCAGCGCGGCCAGCACGGCCAGCAGCTTGGGCAGGAAAGAGAGGGTCGATTCGTTGATCTGCGTCACGGCCTGGAACAGGCTGACGGCCAGGCCCACAGCCAGGGCCACCAGCAGCGCCGGCGCCGCCACGGTAATCAGCATTTCCATGGCCTGGCGGCCGAAGGCCAGGACTGCTTCCGGCGTCATGAGGCACCGCCAAAGCTTGCAACGAGCGAACTCACCAGCAGGTTCCAGCCATCGGCCAGCACGAACAGCATCAGCTTGAAGGGCAGGGCCACCAGCACCGGCGACAGCATCATCATGCCCATGGACATCAGCACGCTGGCGACGATCAGGTCGATCACGATGAAGGGGATGAACACCATGAAGCCGATCTGGAAAGCGGTCTTGAGTTCACTGGTGACGAACGCGGGAATCAGGATGCGCATCGGCGTCTGCGCGGCCGGAACCGGCTGCGTGCCGCCGATCCGGTAGAACAGGGCCAGGTCGGGCTGGCGGGTCTGCTTGAGCATGAAGGTGCGCAGCGGATCAGAGCCCTTGGCGATCGCTTCCTCGAACTGCATCTTCTGTTCGCTGTAGGGCTTGTAGGCGTCGGTGTAGACCTTGTCCAGGGTCGGGCCCATGATGAAGAAGGTCAGGAACAGCGACATGCCCACCAGCACCTGGTTGGGCGGCGTGGTCTGCAGGCCCAGCGCCTGGCGCAGCAGGCTGAACACGATGATCAGCCGGGTGAAGCTGGTCATCAGCAGCAGCATCGCAGGCAGGAAGGACAGCGCGCCGAACATCAGCAGCGTCTGCACCGGCACCGAGTAGTTGGTGGTGTTGCCGCTGGTCTGGGCCGTGAAGCCAAATGGCGTGGACTGGGCCAGTGCGCCTTCGCACAGAAGCGCGAGGCCGGCCAGCGCGAGCACGCGCAGGGTGTTTCGTTTCATGGGGTTCATGGCTGCCGGCGTTGCGCGGCGGCGCCCGAAGACAGGTTCTTGAGCAGCGCGGCAAAGCCGGCCTGCGGGTTATTGGTCGCGGCCGGCGGCACGGGGAATTCCGTGGCGTCCGCTTCTGCAATCAGGTTGATGCTCTGGGCGGTGGCGCCCAGCACCAGTACGCGGCCCTGCACCCGCACCATGACCAGGCGCTCACGCGCGCCCAGCGGCAGCTGCGCCACGATCTCCAGCTGGCGCAGTGCGCCGGCCGGGCGGATGGTCTGCATGCGCTTGACCACCCACAGCACCAGCGGGATCAGCGCCAGCACGAACAGCATCATCAAAAGGGACCAGGCCATGGATTGCATTTGCGTTGTGTCCTGTGGCGTTCAGCGGCTCAGGCGGCGCATGCGCTCGGACGGCGTGACGATGTCAGTCAGGCGGATGCCGAACTTCTCATTGACCACCACCACTTCGCCCTGGGCGATCAGGAAGCCGTTGACCAGCACGTCCATCGGTTCGCCGGCCAGCGCGTCCAGCTCGATCACAGAGCCCTGCGCCAGCTGCAGGATGTGCTTGATCGGGATGCGGGTGCGGCCCAGTTCCACCGTCAGCTGCACCGGGATGTCGAGCACCATGTCGATGTCGTCGCGGTTGGCCGGCGCGGCGCCTGCGCCCAGGTTGGGGAAGATGTTGGCGGCCGTGTTGACGGGTGCCGTGGCGGTTGCCGCGGTGGCGGCTTCGGACTCGGCCAGGGCGCTTGCCCAGTCGTCGGCCAGGATGTCCTGCGTCGGGGACAGCCCTGCGGCAGTCGCGGTTTGGGTTTCAGGCATGGTGGTGGCTCCGGGCAATCAGGTTTGGTCCGCCGCGCGCGTTTCGGCGGCGGTGGCTTGGGTGAGGAATTCGCGGATGCGTACGCCGTAGCGCGCGCCCAGGGTGCCGTAGTCGCAGTCAAAGACCGGCACGCCGTCGACCTTGGCCACCAGCGTGGCCAGGCGGTCCAGTTCGATGAAGTCGCCCTTCTTGAGCGCCATCAGCTCGCCGACCGTGGCCTGGCTGTGGGCCAGTTCGGCCGCCAGTTCCACGGTGGCCGACTTGATCTGCTGCGTCAGCAGCGAGAGCCAGCGGCGGTCCGGGCCGCCCTGGTCGCCCTGCAGCGGCGAGTACAGGATCTCGCGGATCGGCTCGAAGGTCGAATAGGGGATGCACACGTGCATGTCGCCGCCCACTTCGCCGATCTCGACGTGGAAGGTGGTGGTCACCACAATCTCCGAGGGCGTCGCGATGTTGGCGAACTGCATGTGCATCTCCGAACGCGCGTACTCCAGTTCGATCGGGTAGATGGTCGACCAGCTCTTGGCGTACTCGGCAGCGATCACTTCCACCAGGCGCAGGATGATGCGCTGCTCGGTGGCGGAAAATTCGCGGCCCTCGATGCGGGCCTGGTTGGAGCCGCCGCCGCCAAACAGGTTGTCGATGACGGCAAACACCAGGGTCGGGTCGCAGATCAGCAGGCCCGAGCCGCGCAGCGGCCGCACATGCACGACGTTGATGTTCGATGGCACGGCCACATTGCGCACGAAGGCGCTGAACTTCTGCACCTTGACCGGGCCGATGGAGATGTCGGGGTTGCGGCGCATGAAGTTGAAGATGCCGACGCGGAAGTTGCGGGCGAAGCGCTCGTTGACGATTTCCAGCGTGGGCATGCGCCCGCGCACGATCCTCTCCTGGCTGGAGAGGTTGTATTCGCGAACGCCCGAGGTGTCGGTGTCCGCCGCGCTGTCGTCGGCTGCGTCCTCGCCGTTGACGCCTGCAAGCAGGGCATCGACTTCTTCCTGGGAAAGGGCTTGTTGCGCCATGCGGTCCGCCTGGGTTTTACTGGACGATGAACTGGGAGAACAGCACGTTCTTGACCGGGTTTTCGACCGCGGCCTTCTTGTCCTCGTGGGCGCCAGCGGCCTTCTTGTCTTCATGGCCTGTGGCGGCAGCGGCGGGCGTGGCGGCCGCCACCTGCACGCCGATGGCCTGCGCGGCGCTGACGCGGATCTGCTGGGCCAGCAGCTGCTTGCCGTCAGCCGTGAGCAGCTCCTCGATGTTCTTCGACGAGATCAGCAGCAGGATGGCGTTGCGCACGGCAGGCAGCCGGTCCTTGACCAGGTTCTCGACTTCCGGGTCCTCCAGCTGCAGCGTGACGCCGATCTGGGCGAAGCGCTCGCCGCGCGCGTCCTGCAGGTTGACGGTGAAGGGGTCCAGCGGCGTGAACAGGGGCTTTTTCGCCGGCTTGACTTCCGC
>CALRME020000189.1:0-6320 GCA_943369045.1 Sphingobacterium thalpophilum | reverse complement strand
GGGATGCCGGTCTTGTCGAACTTGCCGTTGAGGTTCATGCCCGGCGTCACGATGGTGGACTTGATCGGGTCCAGCATGTTGAAGCCCTCGGCCAGGTTTCCGAAGCCGTGCCACTTGGCGGTTCGGGCCTCGCCCTTGATGATCCAGTCGTCGGCGCGGCCAATGCCTTCGTCGACCAGCTTGTCCGGTCCCCAGACCTTGAACCACCAGTCCTTGCCGTATTCCTCGTCGATCTTGCGCATGGCGCGGCGGAAGTCCAGCGCCTCAAGGATGGACTCTTCGACCAGCGCAGTGCCGCCGGGCGGCTCCATCATCGCGGCGGCCACGTCGCAGCTGGCGATGATCGAGTATTGCGGGCTGGTCGACGTGTGCATGAGGTATGCCTCATTGAACAGGTGGCGGTCCAGCTTGCGGTTCTGTGAATCCTGCACCAGCACGTGGCTGGCCTGGCTGATGCCCGCCAGCAGCTTGTGGGTGGACTGGGTGGCGAAGGTCAGCGCCTCTTTCGGACGCGTCCGGTTCTTGCCCATCGAGTGGTAGGGACCATAGAACGGGTGAAAGGCGGCGTGCGGCAGCCAGGCTTCGTCAAAGTGCAAGGTGTCCACGTAGCCATCGAGCATTTTCTTGATGGTTTCGGTGTTGTAGATGACGCCGTCGTAGGTGGACTGTGTCAGCGTCATCACCCGCGGCTTGACCTTGTCGGCATCCACGTGCTTTAGCAATGGGTTGGCCTTGATCTTGGCCTTGATGGCGGCAGGTTCGAACTCGCTTTGCGGGATCGGGCCGATGATGCCGAAGTGATTGCGCGTGGGCTTCATGAACACCGGGATTGAGCCGGTCATGATGATGGCGTGCAGGATGGACTTGTGGCAGTTGCGGTCCACCACCACCACGTCGTCGGGCGCCACCGTGTGGTGCCAGACCATCTTGTTGCTGGTGCTGGTGCCGTTGGTCACGAAGAAGCAGTGGTCGGCGTTGAAGATGCGTGCCGCGTTGCGCTCGCTGGCGGCCACCGGGCCGGTGTGGTCCAGCAACTGGCCGAGTTCTTCGACCGCGTTGCAGACGTCGGCGCGCAGCATGTTCTCGCCGAAGAACTGGTGGAACATCTGGCCGACCGGGCTTTTCAGGAAAGCCACACCACCGGAGTGGCCCGGGCAATGCCATGAGTAGGACCCGTCCTCGGCGTAGTCCAGCAACGCCTTGAAGAAAGGCGGCTGCACGCCTTCCAGGTAGCTCTTGGCCTCGCGGATGATGTGGCGTGCCACGAACTCCGGCGTGTCCTCGAACATGTGGATGAAGCCGTGCAGCTCGCGCAGGATGTCGTTGGGGATGTGGCGCGAGGTCTTGGTCTCGCCATAAACGTAAATCGGCACGTCCAGGTTCTTGCGGCGCACTTCCTCGATGAACTTGCGCAGGTTCAGCACCGCGGGGTCCAGGTCGGGGCCGGGGGTGAATTCCTCGTCGTCGATCGACAGGATGAACGCGCTGGCACGGCTTTGCTGCTGCGCGAACTGCGACAGGTCGCCGTAGCCGGTAACGCCCAGCACCTCGAAGCCCTCGCTTTCAATGGCCTGCGCCAGTGCGCGGATGCCCAGTCCCGAGGAGTTTTCGGAGCGGAAGTCCTCGTCGATGATGACGATGGGAAAGCGGAATTTCATGGCGGGCCTTTCGACGACTGCGGGCCGGAAAATTGAAAACAGGCGCGAAGTGTATGCAAATTGCGTGGCACCCTCCTTGCGGCGTCCCTGAATTGACCCAAAATGTGGTGTCATCAAGACATTCACAAAGGAAGGGGACCATGGCTGAATCAACCCTCTGGTGGCTGGTAGCCGGCGTCGCTGTCGCGGCCGAGCTGCTCACCGGTACCTTCTACCTCCTCATGCTGGCCATCGGCCTCGTGGCCGGCGCGATTGCCGCCCACCTGGGCTTGTCGCTGCCCGTGCAACTGGTTGTGGCCGCTGCCGTGGGCAGCGGAACCGTGGCGGGTTGGCACATGGCGCGCAACCGCCATCCCAAGGGCCTGCCAGCCTCTGCCAACAGCGACGTTAACCAGGACATTGGCGCCACCGTGCAGATCGACGGCTGGAATGCTGATGGCACGGCCACGGTGAAGTACCGCGGCGCCTCCTGGACGGTGGTGCCTGCCGCAGGCCTGGTGCCTTCCACCGGCGCGCACCGCGTCAAGGAAGTGGTCGGCAGCCGCTTTGTCGTCGAAAAACTCTGAAGGGACACGCCATGTTTTCATCCATCGCACTCATCCTGGGCATCATCGCCCTGATCTTCGTGATCAGGGCCATCCGCATCGTCCCGCAGCAGAACGCCTGGGTGGTCGAGCGGCTGGGCAAGTACCACAGCACCCTCACGCCCGGCCTGAACATCCTGGTGCCCTTCATCGACAAGGTGGCCTACAAGCACAGCCTCAAGGAAATCCCGCTGGACGTGCCCAGCCAGGTCTGCATCACGCGCGACAACACCCAGTTGCAGGTGGACGGCATCCTGTATTTCCAGGTGACCGACCCGATGCGCGCGAGCTACGGCTCGTCCAACTACATCGTCGCCGTAACCCAGCTGGCCCAGACCTCGCTGCGCAGCGTGATCGGCAAGCTGGAACTGGACAAGACCTTCGAGGAGCGAGACATCATCAATGCCCAGGTGGTGCAGGCCATCGACGAGGCGGCGTTGAACTGGGGCGTGAAGGTGCTGCGCTACGAGATCAAGGACCTCACGCCGCCCAAGGAAATCCTGCACGCCATGCAGTCGCAGATCACGGCCGAGCGCGAAAAGAGGGCCCTGATCGCCGCGTCCGAGGGCCGCCGCCAGGAGCAGATCAACATCGCCACCGGCGAGCGCGAGGCCTACATCGCCCGCTCCGAGGGCGAGAAGCAGTCCATCATCAACAAGGCCCAGGGCGAGGCCGGGTCGATTACCGCCGTGGCCAATGCCACGGCCGAGGCAATCGAACGCATCGCAGCGGCCATCCGCCAACCCGGCGGCATGGAGGCCGTGCAGCTGAAGGTGGCCGAGCGCGCCGTGGACGCCTACAGCCGCGTTGCCTCGGATGCGACCACCACGCTGATCGTGCCCAGCAACATGACGGAGGTCTCCGCACTCATCACCTCGGCCATGAAGATGGTGCAGACCGGCAAGTCCGGCAGCTGAGCCCGAACGGCCGGCCCGGCACTGCTAGAATCGAAGGCTCCGGAGCGGTGGATGAGTGGTTTAAGTCGCACGCCTGGAAAGCGTGTGAGGGTTAATAGCCCTCCGCGGGTTCGAATCCCGCCTGCTCCGCCAATGAACCACTAGTTAAAACGGGCCTCACGGCCCGTTTTGCTTTTAAGTCCCACAATCGCGCAAGCAATCCCGGCGCGGCCTGCAGCCCGAAAATGGCCTGCAAGCCGCATGGATGCTGCTAGAGGGCTTTCAGTGCATCCGCGCCTTGGTTTCGCGCGGGTTGGCAATCATCGACAACAACAGGTCGATGTCGGCGGGCTTGACCATGTGGAAGTCGAAACCCGCCTCGGCCGAACGCGAACGGCTCTCGGCCTCGCCGTAGCCTGTCAACGCGATCAGCAATGCTTCGCTGGAGCCCGGCTTGCTGCGCAGGCGGCTGGCGATCTCAAAACCGTTCATGCCCGGCAGGCCTATGTCCAGCAACACCACGTCGGGCTGGAAGTGCTCGGCAATCTCCAGCGCGGCCTTTCCTTCGCTGGCAATACGCACTTCGAAGCCTTCCATCTCCAGCAAAGCCATCAGCGTTTCCGCCGAGGCCGCCAGGTCGTCGACCACCAGCACGCGCGCCGATCCGCTGGGCTTGCGAGCCTGGGCGGGCGCCGCGGTTTCGACGGCTGCCGGCACATCGTCGATTTGTGCGGGCAGCCACACGGTCAGTTCCGCGCCCCTGCCGGGCCCCTCACTGGCCGCCGCCACCCGCCCACCGTGCAGTTCGACCAGGTGCTTGACCAGCGTCAGGCCTATGCCCAGGCCGCCCTGGGAGCGGTCCAGCGACTGGTCGGCCTGCACGAACAGCTCGAAGATGTGCGGGAGCGAGCCAGGGTCAATGCCGACGCCGTCGTCCTTTACCGTGATGCATACCTCGCCTTCCTGGTGCTGTGCTGACAACGCTATGTGGCCGCCGCGTTTTGAGAACTTCGACGCGTTGTTGATCAGGTTCGACAGCACCTGCGACAGGCGCAGCAGGTCGCCCATCACCACCACCGGCTCGGGCGGCAACTCCACCGTCAGCACCTGTTCCTGCTGCACCACGCGCGGGCCGCTGGCTTCAACCGCGCGTTCGAACAGTGCCGCCAGCGACAGCTTCTCCGGCTGGACCGTGACCTTGCCCTGCACGATGCGCGAGACATCCAGCAGGTCGTCAATCAGGCGTGCCATGTGCTCGGCCTGGCGGCCGATGACATCCCGCGCCCAGTTCATGGTCGGTGCCCCCACGTCATGGCCCTGCATGATGTGGATGGCATTGCGGATCGGGGCCAGGGGGTTCCTCAGCTCATGCGCCAGCATGGCCAGGAATTCGTTCTTGCGGCGGTCGGCTTCCTGCACAGCGGTGTACAGGCGCGCATTCTCCATGGCGATCGAGGCGCGGCTGACCACTTCCTTGATCAGCGCCCGCGCCGGTGAATCAAAACGCGCCGCCGGCGCGAACAGCACCAGCGCGCCCAGAACCCGGTCGCCGGCCACCAGCGGGCAGACGGCGGCCGACTCATGGCTGGATGGCCAGAGCTCGAACTGCGGTTGCCGCAGCACCTGCTGCACCACGCTGCGCAACGCCGGCGGCATCGCCTTCTGCAGCTGCGGGTGCTGGGTGACGGCGCCGATGTCGCCTTCCGCGCCCGCCATGACCAGCACGGCGCGCTCAGCCAGTGCAGGCACGGACAGGTGCAACAACGCCTGTATGGTCTCGTCGCTGCGAAGCGACCGCGACAGCTGCTGGCTGGCCTGTGCCAGGTAGTCGGCTCGCCGCGTTGCTTCCTCGGCTGCCGCCCGTGCAGTCTCGGAGCGCGCCAGGGCTTCACGTTCCGTCGCCTGCTCCTGCAACTGGCGGTTCATCCGGAACAGCTCGACAAACACCCTCACCTTGGAGCGCAGCACTTCGGGCACCACGGGCGAAGGGATGTAATCCACGGCTCCCAGCGCGTAGCCGCGCGACGCCTGGATCTCGTCCACGTAGGCGGTGATGAAGACGATGGGTGTCTGGGAAGACTTCTTGTACTGCCGGATCAGGCTGGCCGTCTCCAGCCCGTCAATGTCGGGCATGTTCACGTCCAGCAGGATGACGGCGAACTCCATCTCGAGGATGCATCGCAGCGCCTCCTTGCCAGAGCGCGCGCTGACGATGTTCTGGCCCAGGTCTTCCAGGATGCTGCGGAAAACGACGTGCTTCTCCTGCAGGTCATCGACCACCAGGATGTTGACCTTCTGCGATGTGGCTGGAACAGTCTGGTTCATTGGTGCAGCCAGGCGCGCAACACGGCCAGCAGGTCATGTGTGTTCACCGGCTTAGAGAGGTAGTCCCAGGCGCCCGCCTCGATGCACTTCTCACGGTCACCCTTCATCGCCTTGGCGGTCACGGCAATCATGGGCAGGTTCCTGCCGGCCGGCAGCTTGCGGATTTCCTGCATGGTGGCCATGCCGTCCATCTCCGGCATCATGATGTCCATCAGCACCACTTCGATGTCGGGGTCGGTGCCCACGCGGCTGATGGCGTCGCGGCCGTTGTCGGCCCAGACGATGTCCATGCCCTGCTCTTCCAGCACGGTAGCAAGCGCGAAGATGTTGCGCATGTCGTCGTCCACGATCAGCACGCGCTTGCCCGACAGCGGCTTGCTCGCTTCATGGATGTCCTTGAGCAGGATGCGCTTTTCCTCGGGCAGCCGCGCCGTGTTCAGGTGCAGCGCCAGCATGGCCAGGTCCAGCATCTCCGGAACTGAACGTGCCTCGCGCGCGGTGACCTGGTCGTCCGAATGCCAGGCCGATGGCTTGTCGCTGCCCGGGCTTCCCGGGCGCCGGTACAGCACCACCGGCAGGGGGCCCATGCTGCCCTGGCCGTCGAGCAGGCGGCGGCATTCACGCGCGTCCATGCCCGGCAGGGCTTCGTCCAGCACCACGCAGTCATAGCGTCCGCTGCCCAGGGTCTCCAGCAATTTGGCGCCGGACTGGACCAGCGTCGCGTCGATGTGCTCGTCCTCCAGGTGGCCGACGAATTCGCTGCGCTCGGCGCAGTCCACCATTGCGACCAGCACGCTGCGGTGCGCGCGGGACACATAGCTGTGCAGCGTGTCCAGCATCGCGTCGAGCACCTCCTT
>CALRME020000188.1:0-6340 GCA_943369045.1 Sphingobacterium thalpophilum | reverse complement strand
CAGGAACACTTCGCCTTCGTTTTCGGCATAGACCATCGGGCCCAGTGCGTCGGTCATGCCGTAGCGCATGACCATGTCGCGGGCCAGTGTGGTCGCGCGCTCGAAGTCATTCGAGGCGCCAGTGGTCATCTGGTTCATGAACACCTCTTCGGCGATACGGCCACCGAACAGCATGCTGATCTGGCTGAGCATGTATTCGCTGTCGTAGCTGTAGCGGTCCTGCGCCGGCAGGCTCATGGTCACACCCAGGGCACGGCCGCGCGGAATGATGGTGACCTTGTGGACCGGGTCGCACTTGGGCATCAGCTTGCCGATCAGGGCGTGGCCGGACTCGTGGTAGGCCGTGTTGCGGCGCTCTTCCTCAGGCATCACCATGCTCTTGCGCTCGGGGCCCATGAAGATCTTGTCCTTGGCCTTCTCGAAGTCCTGCATCTCGACCACGCGCGCATTGCGGCGGGCAGCCATCAGGGCGGCTTCATTACACAGGTTGGCCAGGTCAGCGCCCGACATGCCGGGCGTGCCACGGGCGATGACGCTGGCGTTCACGTCCTGGCCAATCGGCACCTTGCGCATGTGCACGTTCAGGATCTGCTCGCGGCCGCGGATGTCGGGCAGCTGCACATACACCTGGCGGTCGAAACGGCCGGGGCGCAGCAGGGCTGCGTCAAGAATGTCAGGGCGGTTGGTGGCCGCCACCACGATCACGCCCAGGTTGGTTTCGAAGCCGTCCATCTCGACCAGCATCTGGTTCAGGGTCTGCTCGCGTTCGTCATTGCCGCCGCCCAGGCCTGCGCCACGCTGGCGGCCGACGGCATCGATTTCGTCGATGAAGATGATGCAGGGGGCGTTCTTCTTGGCGTTCTCGAACATGTCGCGCACACGCGCCGCGCCCACGCCGACGAACATTTCAACGAAGTCCGAGCCGGAAATGCTGAAGAACGGCACCTTGGCTTCGCCGGCAATGCCCTTGGCCAGCAGCGTCTTGCCGGTGCCCGGGGGGCCGACCAGCAGCAGGCCGCGCGGGATGCGGCCGCCCAGCTTCTGGAATTTCTGCGGGTCCTTGAGGAAGTCGACGACTTCCTTGACCTCTTCCTTGGCCTCGTCGCAGCCGGCGACGTCCGCGAACGTCACCTGGTTGTTGTTCTCGTCGAGCATGCGCGCCTTGCTCTTGCCGAAGCTGAAGGCACCGCCCTTGCCGCCGCCCTGCATCTGGCGCATGAAATAGATCCAGACGCCGATCAGCAGCAGCATGGGGCCCCAGCTGACCAGCAGGGTCATGAGGAGCGAGCCTTCCTCGCGCGGCTTGACGTCGAATTTGACGTTGTTGTTGATGAGGTCGCCCACCAGACCGCGGTCGAGGTACGTGGCCGTGGTGCGGACCTTGCGGTCGTCCGTGGTCACCGCGACGATCTCCGTGCCGCCCTGGCCTTCCTGGATGATCGCGTTCTTGATGCGTTTGCCGCGGACTTCTTCCAGGAAGTCCGAATAGCCCATCACGCTCGCACCGGCTGCGCCGCGCGTGTCGAACTGCTTGAAAACGGTGAAGAGGACGAGGGCTATGACAAGCCACACGGCGATCTTGGAAAACCACTGATTGTTCAACTGAGTCTCCGAATAGAGTACTGGCGGTACTTGAGCCCCATTTTAGGCGTTTCAAGCTGTGGAATGATGTATTTTCGCTACGCTGCCCACAGGACCAGCAAGGGCATGCGGACAAATTTCATACTCGGGGGCCTGGTGTCTTCAGACCCATGCCGACCAGGAAGGTTTCCGAGGACTTGTCGCGGGATGCCTTGGGCTTGAACGGCTTGACCACCTTGAAGGTGCCCTGGAACAGTTTCACCAGCTGGTCGTAGCCGGCGCCATGGAAGACTTTGGCCACCAGGGTACCACCCGGCTTCATGTGGTTCTGGGCGAAGTCGATGGCGATTTCGATCAGGTTTTCAATGCGCGCGGTGTCGGCGGAAGCGATGCCGGACAGGTTGGGCGCCATGTCGGAGACAACAATATCGGCGATCCGGCCGGCCAGTTCAGCTTCCAGCACCCGCAAGACCTCTTCCTCGCGGAAATCGCCCTGGATGAAGGTCACGCCCTCGATCGGCTCCATTGGCAGGATGTCCAGCGCAATGATGGTGCCGTTGAGCTCGCCCATGGCCGCACCCGCTGGCGACAGCCTGCGCCGCAGGTACTGGCTCCAGGCCCCCGGCGCCGAGCCCAGGTCCACCACCAGGTGGCCGGGCTTGATCAGCCCCAGGGTCTCGTCGATCTCCTTGAGCTTGTAGGCTGCGCGGGCGCGATAGCCCTCCTTGTTGGCCAGGCGCACATAGGGATCGTTGACGTGGTCGTTGATCCACGCCCTGTTCACCTTCTTGCTTTTGGAGTTTTTCATTTGTGTTCGCTGCTCACGGGGATAATACGTTCATGCCTGCAATCCAACTCACCATCGCCCAGCGCAAGGAACACCGCGCCGAAGCCCATCACCTCGACCCGGTGGTCATGATCGGCAACGACGGCCTCACGCCTGCCGTGCAAAAGGAAACCGACGCCGCGCTCAACGCCCATGGCCTGATCAAGGTCCGCGTGCTCGGCGACGACCGCACCAAACGCGAGGAGATGTACCAGGCCCTGTGCAACGATCTGGGCGCCGCGCCTATCCAGCACATCGGCAAGCTGCTGGTGCTCTGGCGCCCCAAGCCTGCCAAGGAGAAAACCCGCGATGAGGACCGGATGGCCGGGCCGCGCGAGGTCAAGGTCCTCAAGTACAGCACCCGGGGCGGCCAGCGCCCCGAGGTCAAGACGCTGCGTGTGCTGGGCAACCAGCGCCTGTCGCCTGGCGGCCAGGTCAAACGGGCCAAGCCGCCCAAGCAGAAATCGGTCAAGAAGGGCCGTCAGGACTGATATCCGCGGGGACCGGCGCCTTGCCGGCCAGCTTCCACAGCACGACGGCCGCGCAGCCCCATTGCAGCAGGTACATCCCGCTGCCCAGGCTATGCCACAGCTTGAGGTTTTCCCGTGCCACGATGCGCGGAGCCACGGCGTATTCGCCCAGCAGCGCCAGCAGGACACCGCCCACTATAAAAATGAGAGCGCCTCCTGCCCAGTCCATGCGCACTGCAGCCGATTTCCCCCTGGAACAAAGCAGCAGCAACAAGCCACAGGCCAATGACAGCCAGGTCTGGGCGCTGAAAAGCCGCGCCGCCATCTGACCAGCCATGGCCGGCGTGGCCAGATTGGAGAACAGCATGGGAACCACCAGGAAGCCGGTGGTCGACAGGCTGCCCCACCAGAGGGCGGCCAGCAGCACGGGAAGGCGGTTGTTCAAGCTCAGACGTAGCTGACAGCGACGATCTCGTAACGCTTGATGCCGCCGGGCGCCTGCACCTCGGCCGTGTCGCCCTCTTCCTTGCCGATCAGCGCGCGGGCGATCGGGCTGGAGATGTTGATCAGGCCCTTCTTCAGGTCGGCTTCGTCTTCGCCCACGATCTGGTACTTCACGAGGTCGCCAGACTCTTCTTCCTCGAGCTCAACCGTGGCGCCAAAAACCACCTTGCCGCCGGCATCCACCGCCGTTGGGTCGATGATCTGCGCGGCCGACAGCTTGCCTTCCACTTCCTGAATGCGGCCTTCGATGAAGCCCTGGCGGTCTTTGGCGGCTTCGTATTCGGCGTTTTCTGACAGGTCGCCCTGGGCCCGCGCCTCGGCAATGGCATTGATCACCCAGGGCCGCTGGACGGTCTTGAGTTCGTGCAGTTCGGCCTTGAGCTTTTCGGCGCCGCGCTTCGTGATCGGGATGGTGGCCATGTGATGTTCCGGGGAATAAAAGCAAAACCGCCGGCCGTTGCCGACCGGCGGTGTCTGTGTGGAAAAGATTATGCCAGTTGCGCGTGCAGGTCCTGCAGCGAATACACGTCCAGGTTGTCCATGTATTTCATGCCCTCGACGGCTGCTTCCGCGCCGGCGATGGTGGTGAAAGTGGTCACCCGGGCCAGCAACGAAGACGTGCGGATCTGGCGTGAATCGGCGATCGCATTGCGACGCTCTTCCACGGTATTGATCACCAGCGCGATCTCGTTGTTCTTGATCATGTCGACCACATGCGGGCGGCCTTCGGTGACTTTGTTGACCGTCACGCAGGCGATGCCCGCAGCAGTGATGGCCGCAGCGGTTCCTTTGGTGGCAACAATCTCGAAGCCCTGGGCGGACAGCTGGCGTGCGATTTCGACCGCGCGCGGCTTGTCGCTGTTCTTGACCGTCAGGAAAGCGCGGCCCGAGCGGGGCAGCTTGGTGCCCGCGCCCAGCTGGCTCTTGACGAAGGCTTCGCCGAAGGTCTTGCCCACGCCCATCACCTCACCGGTGGACTTCATTTCCGGCCCCAGGATGGTGTCCACGCCCGGGAACTTCACGAACGGGAACACGGCTTCCTTGACGCTGAAGTAAGGCGGCGTCACCTCGTGCGTGATGCCCTGCGATTCCAGGCTCTGGCCCACCATGCACCGCGCGGCCACCTTGGCCAGCTGGATGCCCGTTGCCTTGCTCACGAACGGCACCGTGCGGGAGGCGCGCGGGTTCACTTCAAGCACGTAGATCACGTCCTTGCCATCGACCTGCTGGATGGCGAACTGCACGTTCATCAGACCAACCACGCTCAGGGCACCGGCCATGGCCGCCGTCTGGCGCTTGATCTCGTCGATGGTTTCCTTGCTCAGCGAATAGGGCGGCAGCGAACAGGCGGAGTCGCCGCTGTGCACGCCGGCCTGCTCGATGTGCTCCATCACGCCGCCGATGAAGGTCTTGCCTGTCGGGTCGCGCAGGCAGTCGACGTCGCATTCGATGGCGTCGTTGAGGAAGCGGTCCAGCAACACCGGCGAATCGTTCGACACCTTGACTGCTTCGCGCATATAGCGTTCCAGGTCACGCTGCTCATGGACAATTTCCATGGCCCGGCCGCCCAGCACGTAGCTGGGGCGAACGACCAGCGGATAGCCCAGCGCTGCGGCCTTCTCCAGGGCTTCGGGCTCGGTGCGCGCGGTGGCGTTGGACGGCTGGCGCAGGCCCAGCTCGTGCAGCAGCTTCTGGAAGCGCTCCCGGTCTTCGGCCGCATCGATCATGTCCGGCGACGTTCCGATGATTGGCACGCCTTCAGCTTCGAGCCCCAGCGCGAGTTTGAGCGGCGTCTGTCCGCCGTACTGCACGATCACGCCCAGTGGCTTTTCCTTGTCGACGATCTCCAGCACGTCTTCCAGCGTCAGCGGCTCGAAGTAGAGGCGATCTGAAGTGTCGTAGTCGGTAGAGACAGTCTCGGGATTGCAGTTGACCATGATGGTCTCGTAGCCGTCCTCGCGCATGGCGAGTGCGGCGTGCACGCAGCAATAGTCGAATTCAATGCCCTGCCCGATGCGGTTCGGCCCCCCGCCCAGCACCATGATTTTCCGGTTGCTGGTGGGTTCGGCTTCGCATTCGGCGACGCCCCCATGAGAAGCCGCCTCGTAGGTCGAGTACATGTAGGCCGTGTCGGTCGCGAACTCGGCAGCACAGGTGTCCACGCGCTTGTAGACCGGCCGCACGCCCAGCGCGCGCCGCTTTTCGCGGATGACCTTGTCGGTGGTCTTGAGCTGCTTGGCCAGGCGGCGGTCCGAAAAGCCCTTTTTCTTGAGCGCCAGCAGTGTGGGACCGTCGATCTGGTCCAGCGACACCGTTTCGAGCTCGAGCTCGATCTTCACGATCTCCTCGATCTGCACCAGGAACCACTTGTCGATTTTGGTCAGCTCATAGACCTCGTCGACCGACAGGCCCATGGCGAAGGCATCGCCCACGTACCAGATGCGGTCGGGACCGGGAGCGCCCAGTTCCTTTTCAAGCACTTCACGGTCCTGGGTTTTTTCGTTCAGGCCGTCGACGCCCACCTCCAGGCCGCGCAGGGCTTTCTGGAACGATTCCTGGAACGTACGGCCCATCGCCATCACCTCGCCGACAGACTTCATCTGCGTGGTCAGGCGGCTGTCGGCCGTGGGGAATTTCTCGAAGGCGAAACGCGGGATCTTGGTCACCACGTAGTCGATGCTGGGTTCGAAACTGGCCGGCGTGGCACCGCCGGTGATTTCGTTGCGCAGTTCGTCGAGCGTGTAGCCCACGGCCAGCTTGGCCGCAACCTTGGCGATCGGGAAGCCGGTGGCTTTGGATGCCAGCGCGGATGAGCGTGAGACACGCGGATTCATCTCGATCACGATCATCCGCCCATCCTTGGGATTGATCGAGAACTGCACGTTGGAGCCGCCCGTATCGACACCGATCTCGCGCAGCACAGCCAGGCTGGCGTTGCGCATGATCTGGTATTCCTTGT
>CALRME020000187.1:0-6396 GCA_943369045.1 Sphingobacterium thalpophilum | reverse complement strand
CCAGCTCGATGTCCAACATCAGCACCTTCTTCCCCAAGCGGCTGCAGGGCACGGCGCTTGGCCTCAACGCGGGCCTGGGCAACTTTGGTGTGACCACCATGCAGGTCGTGATCCCGCTGGTGATGACGCTGTCCATCTTTGGCAGCATGGGCGGGGCCTCCACCACGCTGCTCAAGGACAGCGGCTGGATCTTCGGCAAGATCGCCGCGGGCACGCCCACCTGGATCCAGAACGCCGGATTTGCCTGGGTGCTGACGCTGGTGCCGCTGTCCATCCTGTGCTGGTTCGGCATGAACAACCTCAAGACGGTCTCGCCAGACACCGGCAACCCGCTGGTGGCATTTGCAAAGATCACCTGGCTGTACACGCTGGCCTTCATCCCCTCCATCCTCGGCCTGTACCTGTACCTGCCCAAGCCCACGGGCCTGGGCCTCATCAGCATGTGGGTGGCGATCCCGCTGGACATCGCCAGCGCACTGCTCATCATGAAGCTGGCCGCCTTCGGCCCGATGAAGGAAAACGTCACCAAACAGTTCGCCATCTTCAAGGACAAGCACACCTGGTCGCTCACCGCCCTGTACATCGTCACTTTCGGCTCGTTCATCGGCTTCTCGATGGCGCTGCCGCTGGCCATGAAGGTGATCTTCGGCATCAGCCACGTGCCCAACGCGGCCGGCGTGATGACGCACACGCTGAACAACCCCAACGCACCGACCATCCTGGCCTATGCCTGGATCGGCCCCTTCGTGGGCGCGGCCGTGCGGCCCGTGGGCGGCTGGATTTCCGACAAGGTCGGCGGCTCCATCGTCACGCAGATCATCTCGGCCGTCATGGTGCTGGCCTCGGTAGCGGTGGGCTACGTGATGATGCAGGCCTATGGCTCGGCGACGCCGGAGGAGTACTTCCCGGCCTTCCTGGGCTTGTTCATCGTGCTGTTCTTTGCCAGTGGCGTGGGCAACGGCTCCACCTTCCGCACCATCGGCGTGATCTTTGACAGGCAACAGGCCGGCCCGGTGCTGGGCTGGACATCCGCCGTCGCGGCCTATGGCGCATTTGTTGCGCCCATCGTCATCGGCGACCAGATCAAGGCCGGCACACCGCAGTACGCCATGTACGGATTTGCCGCCTTCTATGCCGTATGCCTGCTGCTGAACTGGTGGTTCTACCTGCGCGCCAATGCCTACGTGAAGAACCCTTGAGCAACCTCTCTCCAGAAAGAACCTCATGAGCCATTTTCTCGACCGCCTTTCCTACTTCTCCAGCCCGCGCGAGCCGTTCTCCGGCGATCACGGCGTCACCACCGGCGAGGACCGCACCTGGGAAGACGCCTACCGCAACCGCTGGGCGCATGACAAGGTCGTGCGCTCCACGCACGGCGTCAACTGCACGGGCTCATGCTCATGGAAGATCTACGTCAAGGGCGGCATCGTCACCTGGGAAACGCAGCAGACCGACTACCCCCGTACCCGCTGGGACATGCCCAACCACGAGCCGCGCGGCTGCGCGCGTGGGGCAAGCTACAGCTGGTACCTGTACAGCGCCAACCGCGTGAAGTACCCCATGGTGCGAGGCAGGTTGCTCAAGAGCTGGCGCGAGGCGCGCCTGGCACAGGACCCGGTTGCCGCCTGGGCATCGATTGTGGAAGACGATGCCAAGCGCACCGACTACCAGCAGATCCGCGGCCTGGGCGGCTTTGCCCGCTCCACCTGGGACGAGGTCAACGAGATCATCGCCGCGGCCAATGTGTACACCATCACGAAGCATGGGCCTGACCGCATCATCGGTTTCTCGCCCATCCCGGCCATGAGCATGGTCAGCTACGCGGCCGGCAGCCGCTACCTCAGCCTGATCGGCGGCGTGTGCATGAGCTTTTACGACTGGTACTGCGACCTGCCGCCGAGCAGCCCGCAGGTTTGGGGCGAGCAGACCGACGTGCCTGAGTCTGCCGACTGGTTCAACTCCAGTTTCATCATTGCCTGGGGCTCCAACGTGCCGCAGACGCGCACGCCCGACGCGCACTTCTTCACCGAGGTGCGCTACAAGGGCACCAAGACAGTGGCCATCACGCCGGACTACTCCGAGGTGGCCAAACTGGCCGACATCTGGATGAACCCCAAGCAGGGGACCGACGCGGCCGTGGCCATGGCCATGGGGCATGTGATCCTCAAGGAGTTCTACTTCCCCGAGTCCGGTGAGCGCAGCGCCTACTTTGACGACTACGTGCGCCGCTACACCGACATGCCGATGCTGGTGATGCTGAAAGAGCACACCCTGCCCAGCGGCGAAGTCATCACCGTGCCCGACCGCTACGTGCGCGCCTCGGACTTCAACGGAAAGATGGGCCAAGCCAACAACCCCGAGTGGAAGACGGTAGCCTTCGACATGAGCGGCAAGGTGGTGCTGCCCAACGGGGCCATCGGCTTCCGCTGGGGCGCCGACGGCCGCGCTGACCAGGGCCAGTGGAACCTGCATGCCAAGGAAGCGCGCCACGGCAACGAGGTCAAGCTGAAACTCTCGGTCATGGAGGGCGAGCAGGCCAGCGCCGAGACCGCCCGCGTCGGCTTTCCCTACTTCGGCGGCATCCAGCACGAGAGCTTTCCCAACAACGTGGCCAAGGGCGGCACTGACGGCGCCGCCGGCGACGTGCTGGTGCGCACCGTGCCCGTGCAACGGATCTCGCTGGGCAAGGCCGGCGAGGAACGCTCGGCCCTGGTGGCCACTGTGTTCGACCTGCAGGTGGCCAACTACGGCGTGGCCCGCGGCCTGCCGGGCGAGCTGGCCGCCACAAGCTTCGACGACGACACCCCCTACACCCCCGCCTGGCAGGAGAAGATCACCGGCACGCCGCGCGCGCAGCTGATCACCGTGGCCCGGCAGTTTGCCGAGAACGCCCACAAGACCAGGGGCAAGTCCATGGTCATCATCGGCGCGGCCATGAACCACTGGTACCACAGCGACATGAATTACCGCGGCGTCATCAACATGCTGATGATGTGCGGCTGCATCGGCCAGAGCGGCGGCGGCTGGGCGCACTATGTGGGCCAGGAGAAGCTGCGCCCGCAGACGGGCTGGACGGCCCTGGCCTTCGCGCTGGACTGGATCAGGCCGCCGAGGCAGATGAACAGCACCAGCTTCTTCTACGCCCACACCGACCAGTGGCGCTACGAGAAGCTGGGCATGGAAGAAGTGCTCTCGCCGCTGGCCGACAAGAAGGCTTTTGCCGGCAGCATGATCGACTACAACGTGCGCGCCGAGCGCATGGGCTGGCTGCCCAGCGCGCCGCAGTTGCAGACCAACCCGCTGCAGGTGGTCAAGGATGCCGCCGCCGCCGGCCTCGACGCGAAAGATTATGCCGTGAAGGGCCTGAAGGACGGCACGCTCAAGATGAGCTGCACCGACCCCGACCACCCGGACAACTGGCCGCGCAACATGTTCGTCTGGCGCTCCAACATCCTGGGCTCCTCGGGCAAGGGCCACGAGTACTTCTTGAAGCACCTGCTGGGCACGAGCAACGGCGTGCAGGGCAAGGACCTGGGCAAGGAAGAAGCCAAGCCGACCGAAGTGGTCTGGCACGACAAGGCGCCTGAAGGAAAGCTGGACCTGCTGGTCACGCTCGACTTCCGCATGAGCACGACCTGCCTGTACAGCGACATCGTGCTGCCCACGGCCACCTGGTACGAGAAGAACGACCTCAACACCAGCGACATGCATCCCTTCATCCACCCGCTGTCCACGGCGGTGGACCCGGCGTGGCAATCTCGCAGCGACTGGGACATCTACAAGGGCTTTGCGAAGAAGTTCAGCGAAGTCTGCGTCGGCCACCTGGGCGTGGAGCGCGAGCTGGTGCTGACGCCGCTCATGCATGACAGCCCGGCCGAGCTGGCCCAGCCCTTTGGTGTGAGCGACTGGAAGCTGGGCGACTGCGAACTGATCCCCGGCAAGACCGCCCCCAACATGCAGGTGGTCGAGCGCGACTACCCCAACGTGTACAAACGCTTCACGGCCCTCGGCCCGCTCATGGGCAAGCTTGGCAATGGCGGCAAGGGCATTGGCTGGAACACCCAGACCGAAGTGCGGCAGCTGGGCGAGTTGAGCGGCCTCGTCACCGCCGAAGGCGTGACGCGCGGCATGCCCAAGATCGAGTCCGACATCGATGCTGCCGAAGTGGTGCTGATGCTCGCGCCCGAGACCAACGGCCACGTCGCCGTCAAGGCCTGGGAAGCGCTGGGCAAGCAGACCGGCATCGACCACACCCACCTGGCTATCCACCGCGAAGACGAGAAGATCCGCTTTCGCGACATCCAGGCGCAGCCCCGCAAGATCATCAGCTCGCCGACCTGGAGCGGCATCGAGAGCGAGACCGTCTCGTACAACGCCGGCTACACCAACGTCCACGAGATGATCCCCTGGCGCACCCTGACCGGCCGCCAGCAGTTCTACATGGACCACCCGTGGATGCAGGCCTTCGGCGAAGGCTTCTCCAGCTACCGGCCACCGGTGGACCTGAAGACCACCGCCGGCATCCATGGCATCAAGCCCAACGGCAACAAGGAAATCGCGCTCAACTTCATCACGCCGCACCAGAAGTGGGGCATCCACAGCACCTACACCGACAACCTGATGATGCTCACGCTCAGCCGCGGCGGCCCCTGCGTGTGGATGAGCGAGGACGACGCGAAACTGGCCGGCATAGTGGACAACGACTGGATCGAGCTTTTCAACATCAATGGCGCGATCGCGGCGCGGGCCGTGGTCAGCCAGCGCGTGAAGCCCGGCATGGTGATGATGTACCACGCTCAGGAAAAGATCGTGAACACCCCGGGCTCGGAGATCACGGGCGTGCGCGGCGGTATCCACAACTCGGTGACGCGCATCGTGCTCAAGCCGACCCACATGATCGGCGGCTACGCGCAGTTCAGCTACGGTTTCAATTACTACGGGACCATCGGCACCAACCGCGACGAATTCGTGGTGGTGCGCAAGATGGACAAGGTGGACTGGCTCGACACGCCTGTCGGCGAGGAGCGCGTGGGCGCGGTGCAGGCCGAGGGAGAGAACGCATGAACACGCGCGCTTCGGTCGTGCCGGGAGGGCCGTCATGGCGCTGAAGCACCTGGCGCCGGGCGAGCTGGCCCATGCCGGCCCGCTGGGCGATGCGCTGCCCACGACGCGCACCTTCACCCTGTTGCGCACCGATGACCTGCAGATCTTCCGGCTGGTGCTGCGCGCCGGCGCCGACTTGGCAGAGCACGCGGTCCCCGGCGCCATGGTGTTCCAGTGCGTGGAGGGCGAAGTGATCTTCCGCGCGCCGGGCTGCGAGCTGCGCATGCACGCCGGTGACCTCACCCATGTCGGCGCAGGCACGCCGCATTCCGTCCATGCCGTGACCGACATGTCGGCCCTGGTCACCGTCCTGGGCCACGCAACGGTCAGCCCGCCCGCCCCCCTCAAGGAGAACAACACATGAAAATCCGCGCACAGATCGGCATGGTCCTGAACCTGGACAAGTGCATCGGCTGCCACACCTGCTCCGTCACCTGCAAGAACGTCTGGACCAGCCGGCCCGGCATGGAGTACGCCTGGTTCAACAACGTGGAGACCAAGCCCGGCATCGGCTACCCCAAGGAGTGGGAGAACCAGGACAAGTGGAATGGCGGCTGGGTGCGCAAGGCCAACGGCAAGATCGAGCCGCGCCAGGGCGGCAAGTGGAAGATCCTGATGAAGATCTTCGCCAACCCCAACCTCCCGGAGATCGACGACTACTACGAGCCCTTCACCTTCGACTACGGCCACCTGCAGTCCGCGCCCGAGATGAAGGCCAGCCCCACGGCCAGGCCGCGCAGCCTGATCACCGGCAAGCAGATGGACAAGATCGTCTGGGGTCCGAACTGGGAAGAGATCCTGGGCGGCGAGTTCAAGGGCCGCAGCGCCGACAAGAACTTCGACGACATCCAGAAAGAGATGTACGGCGAGTTCGAGAACACCTTCATGATGTACCTGCCGCGCCTGTGCGAGCACTGCCTGAATCCGGCCTGCGTGGCGTCGTGCCCCTCGGGCTCGATCTACAAGCGCGAGGAAGACGGCATTGTGCTGATCGACCAGGACAAGTGCCGCGGCTGGCGCATGTGCGTCTCAGGCTGCCCCTACAAGAAGATCTACTACAACTGGAAAAGCGGCAAGGCCGAGAAGTGCATCTTCTGCTACCCGCGCATCGAGGCCGGCCAGCCCACAGTCTGCAGCGAAACCTGCGTGGGCCGCATCCGCTACCTGGGCGTACTGCTGTATGACGCCGACCGCATCCAGGAAGCGGCCAGCGTGGAGCATGACCGCGACCTGTACCAGGCGCAGCTGGACATCTTCCTGGACCCGAACGACCCCAAGGTGATCGCGCAGGCG
>CALRME020000186.1:0-6412 GCA_943369045.1 Sphingobacterium thalpophilum | reverse complement strand
GAACCTGCACGTGGACCACCCGCAGCATGCTGACTTTGTGCAGCGCATTGCGAACAGCTTCAGGGGCAATGCCATGCAGGTGCTGGCGGCCGAGCGCAGCAATTGCATCGTTTTTTCCGGCCGCGACACGCCGGTGACGCTGCCGGCCCTGCGCAGCGCCAGCTGGTTCGCACCGCTGGGCGACCTGGCCCGGCGCCAGCTGCGCGGCGAGTTCGCCCGCATCGGCTGGGAGGCCTCGCGCATTCCCGGCGCCGCGCAATAGCGCCGCAAACCCCCGTCTTTTCGGCGCACTGCGGCGCACGGCCGAGGTTGACACTTGAGCTGTCCGAAGAAAGAACAAGCCATGCCAACACCGAAGAACCCGATGACCATACGCAAGGACCTGCTGCGCATGGTGCTGCGCGACACACTGCAGCGCAGCGGCATTCCCCAGTCGTGGGTGGGTGCTGAACTGCTGACGGCCGTGGCACAGGATGGCGGCCGCGGCGGCTTGCATATCCGCCTGCTGGTCAGGCACTGGGACCCGCGCCTGCTGACGCACGGCTTTGCGCTGCAGCAGCGCTTTCGCAAGGATGTGCTCGCGCTCGATGGCAAAGCCGACGAGTGGTTCCTGGGCGCCTCCTGGCAGTTCGACCTGCCCGACGGCTCCGTCTGCCCGCCCATGCCGTCCCCGTCCACCTGGGGCAAGGCGCCCGATTTCGCCGACAGCTTCGCGGCCGAGGCCGATACCGCGTCCAGCTTCGGCGCCATGTTCGGCCACACCACCCCCTCTTTCAGGCAGACCATGCCGGCGGGGCTGTAAGCAGTATCCATGCGGCTTGCAGGCCGAAAAGCTTCCACAGGCCTCGCGGGATATGCTTTCGAGCTTATCGCTCCGCGCCGGCCACACCCGCGATCTGCGCAATCTCCGCCTTGAGCCACTGAATGCCGGCATCCCCTGACGCTCGCGCGTCCCAGCACAGGAGCGAGTGGTAAGGCGGCAGCTCGAACGGCACCCGCTGGATGTGCAACTGGTCGGCAAACAGCGCCGCGACGCGGCTGCCAAGCACGGCGGCATGGTCGCTGTTTTGCAGCTGGTGGATGATCTGGCCGAAGCTGGTGACGGCGATCTGCGCGTGCCGCTGCCTGCCGGTGGAGGCCAGCGTTTCGTCGATCAGGTCGTCCAGCATGGCTGCACCGTAGCCCAGGAAGATCTGCGGGATTTCGCAGAAGCTGTCCAGCGTCGCCACCTCGCCGGCGCGCGGGTGGCCGTGCCGCATGACATAGACGTAGTGGTCCTCGTATAGCACCTGGGTTTCCATGTCGCTGGGCGTCCTGATGCGCGCCACCACCGCCACGTCCAGGTCGCCCCGGGCCAGCCGCTCGGGAAGCGACCAGGTCCCCGGCGGCTCCCACACCATGCGGATCGCGGACCCCATCCCGATCAGCCGGCGCGACAAAGGCGGCATGAAGGCGCGGCTCGCGTGGTCCGAGCCGGCGATGCGGAAGATCCGGTTGCTGCGGGCCGGATCGAAAGTGGTATCCGCTTCGAGCAGTTGGGCGATGCCGGCCAGCACCCTTTGCACCTGCGGCGCGAGTGCCTGTGCGCGGGCCGTGGGCGTGACGCCGTGCGAGGTGCGGGTGAACAGCGGGTCGGCAAAGGCCTCGCGCAGGCGGTTGAGCGATGCGCTAACCGCCGGCTGGCTCAGGAACAGCCGCGCCGCCGCGCGCGAGACGCTGCGCTCGCGCATCAGCGCATCGAAAGTGCGCAGCATGCCTATGTCCAGGCTGCGGATATCACGCGGGTTCATATCTCATATCCAAACATTGGAATTGTTTTTTCAGTGGGGGCGGCGCCATGATGCCGGGCTTTCATAAAAACCCCACGGAGACAAACCCATGCAGCACAGCAGAAGAAAGTTCAACCTCGGCCTGGGCGCCGGTTTGCTCGGCCTGTCGGCCACCGAACTGTGGGCGCAGGTGCCCGCCTTCCCCAGCAAGCCGATCCGCATGGTGCCGTTCGGCACGGCAGGCGGCCCGATCGACGCCCTGGCCCGCGCCTATGGCGAGAAGCTGCAGGCGCGCTGGGGCCAGCCGGTGGTCGTCGACGCCAAGCCGGGCGCCAGCGGCATCATCGCGGCCGACTTTGTCGCCAAGGCGGCGCCGGACGGCCACACCGTGCTGTTCACGCTGCCGCTTACCCACGTGAACGTGCCCATCCTGCAATCGAAAGTGCCGTACGACCCGGTCAAGGATTTCCAGCCGCTGTCCATGCTGGCCACCGGCGGGCCGATGCTGGTAGCCCGCGTCAATGCGCCGTACAACAACCTCAAGGAATTCGTCGAGTACGCCAAGAAGCAGCCCAAGGGCCTGACCTACGGCACCTGGGGCAACGGCTCCACCGCCCACCTGTTTGGCGAGCTGCTCAAGCGCCAGACCGGCGCCAACCTGATCCACGCCGCCTACAAGGCCGAGGCCGCGGCCCACTCCGACCTGTTCGGCGAGGTGCTGGACTTCGCCTGGGCCAACCCCTCGACCGCGCGCGCGCAGACGGCCGGCGGCAAGATGAAGGTGCTGGGCATCTCTGGCACCAGCCGCGTTTCCACGATGCCGAACGTGCAGACGTTCAAGGAGCAGGGCTTCAATGGCTTTGACATCGACAGCTGGATCGGCGTCTACGGCCCGGCGAAGATGCCCGAGCCCATCGTCACGGCCTGGGTCACGGCCCTGCGCGAGATCACCGCCATGCCCGACGTGTCGGCTCGCCTGTCGGCCTTCGGCTTCGAGCCCCTGGGCAACACGCCCGCGCAGTTCATCGAGCGCTACAAGGCCGACTACCCGCGAATGGCCGAGCTGATCAAGGCAGCAGGTGTCACCGCCGAATGAGGACAGCATGAACGCAAGAGTGATTCCCATCGTGCCGGACACCGGCACCGCCTATGGCATGCCCAAGCCCACTCACAAGCGCGAGCTGACGGAAGTCGCGCCGGGCACGCCCATGGGCGAATTGCTGCGCCGCTACTGGCACCCGATCGGCCTCGTGGGTGACGCGACGGACACGCCGCGCCAGGTGCGGGTGCTGGGCGAGGACCTGATCCTGTTTCGCGACAAGACCGGCCGCCCCGGCCTGGTCCACCCCAACTGCGCGCACCGCGGCGCCTCGCTCTACTACGGCAAGGTCGAGGAGCGCGGCATCCGATGCTGCTATCACGGCTGGCTGTTCGACGTGGAAGGCCACTGCGTAGAGCAGCCCTGCGAGCCCGAAGGCGGCAAGGCACGCGGCAAGGTGCGCCAGCCCTGGTACCCGGTGCAGGAGCTGTACGGCCTGATCTGGACCTACATGGGCCCGCCGGAGAAAAAGCCGGTGCTGCCGCGCTACGAGTGCCTGGACAACCTGGACGAAGGCGAGTTCCTGGAAGCCAACGGCAACAGCATTGGCGGCGGCGGCCCGCAAATCATTCCCTGCAACTGGCTGCAGCATTACGAGAACCTGGTCGACCCCTTCCACGTGGTCATCCTGCATTCGTCGTTCAGCGGCACGCAGTTCGTCGAGCAGATGGCCGTGATGCCGCAGGTCACATGGGACACGCAGGAGTTGAGCGTGCGCACGCTGTCCATCCGCAAGCTGGCCGACGGCAAGACGCTGCGCCGCATCAGCGAAGCTGGCCTGCCCACGCTGCGCGTGATCCCCAGTCCGCGCATCGGCCGCTACGGCCGTGTGGAGTCGCTCGGCTGGGTGTTGCCGATCGACGACCACAGCTTCCGCATCTACGTGGTGGGCCGTGTGCGTGAAGAAGGCGAGCTGGCGAAGATGCGCTCGCGCCTGAACGGCAAGCTGTGGGAGGAACTGACAGAAGAAGACCACCGCCAGTTCCCCGGCGACTACGAGGCCATGGTCAGCCAGGGCCCGATTGCGCGCCATTCGGAAGAGCACCTGGCGACCACCGACCGCGGCATCGTGATGCTGCGCCGCCTGCTGCAAAAGCAGCTGGAGATCGTGGCGTCTGGTGGCGACCCGGCCGGCGTGAGCTTCGACCCTGATGCGCCGCCGGTGTTCTTCACAGCCGGCAACTTCCTGGAGGACTGAGCAGCGTGCCGGTTCAATTCCAGGTCAAGCTGGCGCGTTCGGGGCGGCTGGTCGATGTTCAGACGGACCAGTCGGTGCTGGATGCGCTCAAGGGCGCGGGCGTGGACATCGCCTCGTCGTGCGAACAGGGTGTGTGCGGAACCTGCCAGACGCGCGTGCTCGAGGGCCAGCCCGAGCACTGGGACATGTACCTCACCCCCGATGAGCAGGCCGCCAATGACTGCTTCATGCCCTGCTGCTCGCGCAGCCTGAGCCCGGTGCTGGTCGTCGACCTTTAGGTCGACCTCCAGACCACCTTTAAATGGGCTGCGTGAGGTAGACCGCTTCGCGACCCGGGATGGGCAGGCGGGCGGGCATGAGGATGGTGCAGTTCTCGCAAGGCGCGCGGATCTCGTCCTTGCCGTCGGTGGCGATGAGCTCGCCTTTGGCGAACACTTCGAAACCAAGCACCGGACGGACGAATTTGAATTCCGGCGTCTTGATGATGTGCGTCTCGAGCAGCTCGAAGCGCTTTTGCACCGGCTCAGGCTTGAGCGCGCGCTCTATGAGGCCGTAGTAGGCGATGAAGTCCAGCGCCGTTTCGGTCGCCAGGTCGGCGGCCGACTTCAGGAAGTGCTGGCCGCATTCGACCACCAGCGCGGAACCGGCCTTGCTTTCCTTGACGCCGTGCTGGCCGTGCTGGATCAGCGGCGTGCCCGAGCCCAGGCCCTTGGGCATGACCATGTGGACCGAGGGACGGCCGATCGCCAGGGCCACCTGCGCATTGCGCTCGAACGCAGGGTAGACCCAGAACGGAACCACGTCCTGCAAGGTCGAGTGGATGTCCAGGATGTGGTCGGCCGACGTCATCAGCGGCCGCAGCAGGCGCGCTCGCCGCAACTCGGGACTGTCCTCGCTTCCGGCCAGCAGCTCGTCCGACCAGATCCGGTTCATGTTGTGCACCAGCTGCCGGTTGTCGAAGGGCTTTTCGGGGTCAAAGGCGTTGTAGGCCTCGACGTTGGAAAAGCTCACGGTCAGCGTACCCAGCTTGGGACGGATGCCGGCATCAAGAATGTGCGTGGCGGCCACCATGCCGCAGATTTCATTGCCGTGGGTCAGGGCATTGATGACCACATGCGGGCCTGGCTTGCCGGAGTCGAAGGTATGGACGTAATCGACCGCCGTGTTGCCCTTGCGATAGGCTGAAATGTCGCGCGGGACGACTTCAAGGACGGGTGCGGGATAGGTTGTTTCTGCGCTCATCCGGTGATCGTACCGCGCACTTCGTAAGCGTGCTTACGAAACTGTTCCTAGCGGCGGACCGCGGCAGTGCGGGAAACGGCAGAGCCCAGTGGCGACTGGCTTGCCAGCTCGCCGTACCAGAGGCGGTAGCCCGCGTCGCTGGGGTGCAGGCCATCCCTGGCGTGCAATTCCTTCGGGCGCTGCGCAAAAGGGTCCTGCGCCTTGGGCTTGTAGAGGTTGACGTAGCTTGCACCGGTGGCCTGTGCCGCCTCGCGCACCATCTCGTGCAGATCCTGCGACCGCCTGGTCATCAGCCAGCTGGCAGGCGGAAAGAAAAACGGGGCATTTCCCACATTGCCCGACGGCATGAGGATGACGGTGTCCGAGCGCTTCCTGGCAAGCTGTGCCACCCGCCGCACGCTGGCGCGCAGTTCTTCCTCGTTGGTGAACCGGATCACGTCATTGCCGCCGCCCAGCACCAGGACGGCATCAAAACGCTCGGCACTGGCCTGCAGCTGTTGCTCGATCTGCGCGAACCTGGCGCCGTCGCGGCCCAGGTTGACGATGCGCAGACTGGGGTTGTCGCGCGCGATCAGGCCGGCAACGCTGGCGGCCGGTGAACTTGCGCCCGTGCCCACGGCGGTGCTGTCGCCTACGATCAGCAGGCTGGCGGTCGCGCCGGCAGGCGCAGCCTGCAGGGGCTCGCTCGCGCGCACCAGCTCTCTGGACTCACCGATCTTCCAGGCCGCGCAGCCGGTCGTGGCAAGAATGGCAAATGCGGCCAGCAATGCAGCGGCGATAAGGGTTGTGCGTTGACGGGTCATCAGCTCTTTTTACGCACGGGGCGTCAGCGCAGGTGTAGGACCCCGCCGCGCCTATGATGGCGCCGTGGCCAAACCTAATCCCAACGAACTCCTGCTCAAGGGCATCGTGCTCGCGCTGATCGGCGCGGCCGTGCTCATCTCGCCTTCCTTCATCCAGTCGCCCGGCTTCCAGTCGGCCGTCGGTGGCTCGGCCCTTGTGGGCTGGTTCGCGCTGGTGCTGGGCGGCGCCTTCATGGTCCAGTGGGCGTTGCGCCGCCGCAAGGGCGGTCGCCCCGGCAAATAGACCCGGGCCCCTAGGAAA
>CALRME020000185.1:0-6415 GCA_943369045.1 Sphingobacterium thalpophilum | reverse complement strand
CATCAATGCGACCGACAGCGAAGACGCGATCAAGTACTTCCCCAGCCTGCTGGTGCGCAAGCGCTACATCGGCGACTACAACCACGCCATCCTCTCCAGCCGGGCATCGGGCACGGGCAACAGCGCGCGCTCGGCCGTTTATGCTGATGGCATCCTGCTGTCCAACTACCTGGGCAATGGCGTAGGTGGCCTGTCGTTCCCGCCGCGTTGGGGCCTGGTCACGCCCGAGGAGATCGAGCGCGTCGACGTGATGTACGGCCCCTTCTCGGCCGCCTACCCGGGCAATTCGGTGGGTGCCGTGGTGGACTATGTGACGCGCATGCCCACGCAGTTCGAGGCGCACGGCAAGCTGGGCTATGTGTCGCAACCGTTCGAGCTGTACAGCACCAGCCCCACCTACCGCGCGTGGCAGGCCAGTGCTTCGGCGGGCAACAAGTCGGGCGACTGGTCATGGTTCCTGAACTTCAACCACACCGACAGCCACGGCCAGCCGCTCACATTCGCCACCCGTGTGGTGTCGGCAGGAACACCCGGTGCCGCGGGCACCCGGGTCACGGGCGCTGTGCTGGACCGCAACAACGCCACTGCGCCCATCTACATCCTTGGCTCGGGAACCGAGTACCACACCAAGCAGGACCACCTCAAGGCCAAGGTGGCCTACGACATCACGCCCTCGGTGCGCGCCGCCTACACGCTGGGCGTCTGGCAGAACACCTCCGAAGGCCGGCCGGCTTCCTACTTGCGCAATGCGGCGGGCCAGGCGGTCTACAGCGGCACCATCAACATCGACGGCCGCTCGTTCGCGGCGGTGACGGGTGGCGACTTTGCGCTGACCAACGAAAGCCTCACGCACTTCATGCACGGCCTGTCGGTCAAGAGCAATACCAAGGGCACGTTCGACTGGGAGGTGGCGGCCAGCCTGTACGACTACAGCAAGGACGAGAAGCGCCAGAACGGCGCGGCGGCGGTGCTGCCCGCCGCGGCCAATGGTGGCGCAGGCACGTTGGCCGACGGCAGCGGCACCGGCTGGAACACGCTCGCGCTCAAGGGCACCTGGCGGCCCGATGGCGTGCGGGGCGCACACATCGTGGATTTCGGCTTCCAGCAGGACAGCTACAAGCTCAAGTACCTGACTTCAAACATCGCAGCCAACTGGATAGCGGACCCGGCCGCAACGGTTGCCAGCAATGTCGGCGGAAAAACGCGCCTGCAAAGCCTGTACGCGCAGGACGCATGGGCCTTCGCGCCCAGGTGGAAGACGGTACTGGGCGGCCGCGCGGAGTGGTGGACGGCCAGCAGCGGCTTCACGCAGATCCCCGGCGCCGCGCCCGCCATCAATACGCAGTGGCCAGAGCGGCGAGAGTCCTACTTTTCGCCCAAGGCCGCGCTTTCGTACCAATGGGCGGCGGACACGGTGCTCAAGGCTTCCACCGGCCGCGCTGTGCGCATGCCTACCGTTGGCGAGCTGTATGGCGCTACCACCACGGTGAACTCGCAGTACATCAATGACCCCAACCTGCGGCCAGAGAAGTCATGGACCAGCGAACTGAGCGCCGAGAAAGACATTGGCAACGGCCTGCTGCGCCTGACTTTCTTTGCCGAAGACACGCGTGACTCGCTGTACTCGCAGACCACCTTCGACGCCGCGGCCAACCGCAACGTGAGCCGCGTGCAGAACATCGGCCGTATCAGGACCAAGGGCCTGGAGCTGGCCTACAACGGCAGCGACGTGCTCACCAAGGGCCTGGACCTGGGCGGCAGCATCACTTATGCCGATTCGGTCATCAAGGAGAACGCGGGCTTCGTGACCGTGCCGGGCGACACGCTGGGCAAGCAGCAGCCCAACATCCCGAAGTGGCGTGCCACCGCGCTGGCCAGCTACCGCTGGAACGCCCAGTGGACAACCAGCGTGGGCGCGCGCTACAGCGGGCCGCAATTCCGTACGCTGGACAACAGCGACGTCAACGGCTACACCTACCAGGGCGTCAGCAAGTTCTTCACGGTGGACCTGCGCGCTCGCTACCAGGTCAACAAGCACGTGACAGCCGCCGTCGGCATCGACAACGTCAACAACTACAAGTTCTGGAACTTCCACCCCTATCCGCAACGCAGCTATGTGGCGGAATTGAAAGTAGACCTGTGAAAGCCATCATGAAATCCATTTCCCCTGTACAACGAATCGCTGTGCTGACGGCCCTGCTCAGCGGCGGCGTATTGCCGTCACCGGCAGTTGCCCACGTGGTGCTGGAGTACCAGGTAGCGCCGGCCGGCAGCAGCTACAAGGCCACCTTCAAGGTGGGCCACGGCTGCGGCACATCACCCACCCGGCAGATCAGCGTGGACATCCCCGCAGGCGTGCGCGGCGCCAAGCCCATGCCCAAGCCCGGCTGGGCGCTGGACGTGGTGCGTGACAAGTTGGCCATGCCGTATACCAGCCATGGACGCACCATCACAGAAGACGTAGCCCGGATCACCTGGACGGCGAAGAGCAAGGACGACTACCTGCCCAATGCCCAATACGACGAATTTGTCATCGCCGCCCAGGCGCCTGAAAAAGCCGGCACGATCTACTGGCCGGTGCGCCAGGGCTGCGAACAGGGCAGCAACGACTGGGTCGAAATTCCCAAGCCGGGCCAGGCCCAAAAAGACCTCAAGAGTCCGGCTGCGGTGCTCGAGGTCTTGCCGGCGGGTGGCGGCGAAAGCCACAATCATTGAATCCCTGAAAGACACACCATGACCAAGATCATTCAAACCGCGGCGCTGCTCGCAGCACTGACCGCAAGCGCGTCCTTCGCACAAACGCCCGCCGTGACCGTTGACGGCGCCTGGGCCCGTGCCAGCGTTCAGGGGCAGAAAGCCACCGGCGCCTTCATGAAGCTCACCGCCAAAGAGGGTGGCAAGATCGTGGGCGCCTCATCCCCGGTGGCTGGGGTTGCTGAAGTCCATGAAATGAAGATGGATGGTGACGTGATGAAGATGCGCGCCGTACCCGCGCTCGATCTGCCGGCCGGCAAGGCGGTGGAACTTAAACCCGGCGGCTACCACGTGATGCTGATGGACCTGAAGGCTCCGCTGATGAAAGGCACATCCATCCCGTTGACCCTGGTCTTCAAGGACGCCAAGGGTACGGAAAGCAAGGTTGAGGTGAAGGTGCCGGTCAGCGCGAGCGTCCCGGAGGCTGCGCACAAGCATTGATTCGCCCCCCGCTTGGAGTAAGCTGTGCCCACAAGGAAAAACAACCTGTGGAGCACAGATGAGCGACAACGAAAACTACGGCTTCGGCAAGTTTGTCCCGGGCTTTGACTTCCTGCAGAACATCGCCAAGGGCGCTTCGCAGGCCGTCCCGCAGATGCCCAACCTCGCCAACTGGGTGGCGCCCACGCTCAATGTCGATGAACTCGACAAGCGCATCGAGGAGCTCAAGGCGGTCCACTTCTGGCTCGACCAGAACTCCAAGGCGCTGGGCGCGACCATCCAGGCGCTCGAAGTCCAGAAGATGACGCTGGCTACGCTCAAGGGCATGAACTTCAACATGGGCGACGTGGCCAATGCCTTCAAGCTCAAGGCGGCCGACACCGTGTTCTCGGGCGTGCAGAAAGTGACCGAGAAAGCCGCTGAAACGGCCGCTGTGGTGTCGGGAGTGGCTGCCAAGGCGCGCGGCAAGGGCGCCAAGGCGGCGCCGGCCGGCGTAGTCGACCCGATGCAGTGGTGGGGCTCGCTCACGCAGCAGTTCCAGCAGATCGCCGCCAGCGCCATGAAGGATGCTGCCAAACAGACCGCGGTCGATACCACCAAGAGCATGGCTACCGGCCTGGCCAAGGCCGCGATGGGTGCGGCTACCGGTGCCGTCAAAAGTGCCGCCAAGAAATCCGCACGGAAAACCACCACCCGCAAACGCTGAAACGAAGGCCGGCGATGAAGCTTTTCCCCTACGGCCATGCCACCCATCCGCAATGGCCCATGGCCGCCGGCCTGGTGCTGGCCCAGTTGCGTGCCCAGATGGCGCTGCGCGACTACGCGAGCGCGCCGACGCTTGGCCTGCTCTACATCACCGACCACTACGGCCCGGTGGCGCAGGACATCCTGGACCATCTGAGCGCGGAACTGCCCGAGGTGACGGACTGGTCGGGCACCGTGGGCGTGGGCATCGGGGCCAACAATGTGGAGTACTTTGACGAGCCCGCGCTGGCCGTGATGCTGTGCGACCTGCCGGCCGACCAGTACCGTGTGTTCTCCGGCGTCGCGCCGTTGGGCGTGGGCGAGGGCATGGGTTTCGAGCCTTACACGGCGCTGGTCCATGCCGACTCGGGCACGCCGGACGTGGCCGAGCTGATCGGCGAGATGGCCGGCCGCACCGCCACCGGTTACCTGTTCGGCGGGCTGGCGTCGAGCCGCAGCGATTCGGTGCAGTTCGCCATCGGAGGCAACGGCAACATCAAGGGCCATGGGGCGGCCAGCGGTGTCTTCCGCGGCGGCCTGTCCGGCGTGGCATTTGGTGAGGGTGTGGGTCTGGTCTCGCGCGTGACGCAGGGCTGCCAGCCGGTGTCGGTGCAGCGCGTGATCACGGCCGCCGAGGGCAATGTCATCACCGGGCTGGACGGCGAGCCGGCCCTGGACGTTTTGCTGCGTGACCTGTCCATTTCTCTGGACCAGCCGCAACCGGCGATGGAAAAGGTGCGCGCAACGCTGGTAGGCCTGTCGGCCGCAGGTAGCGACGCGGTCGGGCGCACCGGCAACTTCGGCAGCGACGTGGTGGTGCGCCACATCATCGGCCTGGATCCGGCGCGCCGCGGCATCGCCGTCGCCGACCAGGTGGAAGAAGGCATGCGCATGGCGTTTTGCCAGCGCAATGTGCAGGCCGCGAAGTCCGACCTGGTGCGCATCTGCGCCGAGATCCGCGAAGAACTGGAACCCGAGGAGATGGCCCTGCCTGTGGCGGCGGCCCTGGCCGCGCCCGATGCCGAAGCCGGCCCCAACCCGGCGCGGCGCATCGCGGGCGCGGTGTACGTGAGCTGCGCAGGGCGGGGCGGCCCGCATTTCGGCGGGCCGGGCGCAGAGCTGCAGATCGTGCGGCGGGCCCTGGGCGACGTGCCGCTCGTGGGCTTTTTCGCTGGCGGCGAGATCGCCCGACACCACCTGTACGGCTACACTGGCGTGCTCACGGTGTTTCGCTAACGATGGCGTCCCTCACAAGAACATGACATCCCCGGCAAACAACCGGATGCCCGGCATCTGGCAGGGCATGACCTGGGCCCTGAACAGCCCCGCGACCGGCGGCGGCGTTTCCCGTCCCCGCCTGATCTGGCGCACATTCAGGGCGCTACTCCTTCATCCCGTGGCGCTCAAGCGCTGGATGAGCGTGGCCTTCGAGCTCAAGTCCCGCGGCGTCATCGACGACCTGCCTGCCGAATTCCTGCGCGCCGCGCGGCCCCATGTGAACCGTGCCACGCACACCACCGAACGCGTGGTGCAGCTGATCGACCATGCCGACTGGTTCGAGACCGCTTTCAAGCACGGCGCTTTCGAGCAGATCACCTCGGGACGGCCCCTGGTGCTGCTGGAACTGCCGGCGCCGCGCGGCTATGACTACCTGCGCCTGCAGTTGCAGCGCGCGCCCGTGCACAGCCCGGAAGGCGAATTGCTGCTCACGTTGACACTGCAGCGCTCGGCTGACGTGCAGAAATCGCCACCCGTGGACGTGGCCGCCATCGGCTTCAGCCGTTTTCGCATCGAAGGCCAGCCTTGCCTGGTGGTGGGAGGGGTGCGCGGCCAGCGCCACCCGGTGCTGCGGCTATCTCCGGTGGAGATTACCCAGGCGCTTCAGGGCTGGAAGCCGCCAGTGCTGATGATCCGCGTCATGCAGGAACTGGCCCGCTTCTGGGGCCTGCACCTGGTGGGCCTGGACCCGGCCCTGCACCAGCTCAATGGCTGGACCTTCAAGTTCCGTGGCCGCTACCGCGAAGCTGCCGCCAACCTGGCCACCAGCTACAACGCCATCTGGCAGCACTTTGACGGCGTGCGTGGGCCGCATGGCTGGATCGTGGTGCCGCTCAATTCCGACGAGAAGCTCGAAGCGACTGCGTTGTCGCCGGAAAAGCGCTCTCGCCAGACCCGCCGCGCCGACTACTGGATCCGTACCCGCAACCAGCTGCGTGCGCAGCTGCGCGTGCTGCTGTCGCGCCCTGACCGCGAGGCGCGGCTGTCACGTGTCACCGAAAGCTTGACCATGAACGGCGAGCTCGATGGCGAAGACGATGTCGATTTCCTGAACAGCGAGGACATGGTGCCCTCGCGCGTGCTGGAAACCGGGCCGGGCAGCCTGCTCGAGCCCTTGCCCGGACGCCGCAGCGCGGCAAATGCGGCGAATTCCCAGCTGCGCATGGCCAGCAGCAGCGTGTAACCCTCGCGGTCCTTC
>CALRME020000184.1:0-6446 GCA_943369045.1 Sphingobacterium thalpophilum | reverse complement strand
GGCCAGCTGGTGCAGGGTGTCCTGCTTGACCAGGTTGGCGCGCACACGGGAGAGATCGCCTTCTGGCAGGTCGCGCAGGCGTTCGTACAGGAGCGCGGCGACGGCCAGGTTCAGCACCGAGTCGCCCAGGAATTCCAGGCGCTCGTTGTGGTCTGACGAGAAACTTCTGTGGGTAAGGGCGCGCCTGATCAGCGCAGGCTCGGAGAACTCATGTCCCAGGCGCTGCTGCAATGCCGTCAGGTTGCCATCCACCGCTCGCAGTGCCTATTTCTCGCCCGCGTACTTGAGCAGCAGGTACGCCGGGCCGAACATGTGGATTTCCTTGGTGTAGGCGAACTTGATGGTGGTCTTGTCGCCGTTCTTGGTCACATCGAGGTCCTTGCCTGCGATCGACTTGATGTCATCGACCTGGGCAGCCTTGTCAAAAGTGGACTTCGCCTCAGCCACCGAACCGGCGAGCTTGGCCTTGTCGACGGCCTTGAGCACGTTCTGGTATTCCACGACCGTCGGAAATGCCTGCGCCGCCAGCACGCCCAGGCACGCCAGCACACCGCCAACGAACAGGATGCCGATGAAGGAGGCGCCCCGCTGTCCTGATTTGTTCCCAAGCTTCATTTAGTTTTTCCTTCCGTGACCGAATCTTCTATTCGAACGCCCCGATGCGCTTCAGGCTGCTGAAATTCATCCAGACGAAAAATGCCTTGCCCACGATGTGGCTGTCGGGCACGAAGCCCCAGTAACGCGAATCGAGGGAATTATCGCGGTTGTCGCCCATCATGAAATAGTGGCCCTCAGGCACCTTGCAGACCACGCCCTCGACACTGTAACGGCAATTCTGCTGGCTGGGAAACGGAACGACTTCGGCTTCCGACAGCCCGGCCCGGCGGCTCTCGTCATTGAGCAGGCGGTGGCGCCGGCCGGCAAGGTCTTCCTCGAACTGCTTGAAGTAACGCATGGCGTCTTCGTCAAAGAAGTCGGGCAGCGCCGTCTTGCTCACTGCCTGGCCGTTGATGGTCAGCTTCTTGTTCAGGTAGGCCACCTCGTCGCCCGGCACACCCACCACACGCTTGATGTAGTCCAGGCTGGGCTTGGGCGGGTAGCGGAACACCATCACGTCGCCGCGCTGGGGCTTGTTGCCCTCGGTCAGCTTGGTGTAGATCACCGGCAGGCGCACGCCGTAGGTGAACTTGTTGACCAGGATCAGGTCGCCCACCAGCAGCGTCGGGATCATGGAACCGGAGGGGATCTTGAACGGTTCGAACAGGAAGGAGCGCAGCAGGAAGACGGCCAGGATCACAGGGAACAGGCCGGCTGTCCAGTCCAGCCACCAGGGCTGCATCAGCAGGCGCTGGCGGCCCTCGGCCACGTCGCCGTCGACCTGCGTGATGCCCTGGCCGGCCAGGGTGGCGCGGCGCTGCGCAGCATTGGCCTCCAGCGCGGTGGCCGCGGCCTTGCGCTGCGGGAGGAAGTAAAAGCGCTCGGCCAGCCAGTAGGCGCCGGTGACCACGGTGGCCAGGAACAGCAGCAGCGCGAAGTTGCCTTCCACCATGCCGAAATACCAGGCGCCGGCGTAGCCGGCGAATGCGGCCAGGATTGCGGCCGTTATTGCTTGAATCATTCTTCCACCTGCAGGATTGCCAGGAACGCTTCCTGGGGCACTTCGACCGAACCGATCTGCTTCATGCGCTTCTTGCCTGCCTTCTGCTTTTCGAGGAGCTTGCGCTTGCGCGAGACGTCGCCGCCGTAACATTTTGCCAGCACGTTCTTGCGCAGCGCCTTGACGGTTTCGCGTGCGATGACGTTGGCGCCGATGGCCGCCTGGATCGCCACGTCGAACATCTGGCGGCTGATGATCTCGCGCATCTTGGCCACCACCGCCCTGCCCCGGTACTGGGACTGGCTGCGGTGCACGATGATGGACAGGGCATCGACCTTCTCGCCATTGAGAAGGATGTCGACCTTGACCACGTCGGAAGCCCTGTATTCCTTGAACTCGTAGTCCATGGAGGCGTAGCCACGGCTCACGGACTTGAGCTTGTCGAAGAAGTCCAGCACGATTTCACCCAGCGGCATCTCGTACGTGAGCATCACCTGCTTGCCGTGGTAGGCCATGTTCAGCTGCACGCCGCGCTTGAGGTTGGCCAGCGTCATCACCGGGCCCACGTATTCCTGCGGCATGTAGAGATGCACGGTGACGATGGGCTCGCGGATCTCGTCGAGCTTTCCCTGGTCCGGAATCTTGGACGGGTTCTCGACCATGGTCACTTCGCCGTCGGCCTTGACCACCTGGTAGACGACGCTGGGGGCCGTGGTGATCAGGTCCTGGTCGAATTCGCGCTCCAGGCGCTCCTGCACGATCTCCATGTGCAGCAGGCCCAGAAAGCCGCAGCGAAAGCCAAAACCCAGCGCCTGCGACACCTCGGGCTCATAGTGCAGCGAGGAATCGTTGAGCTTGAGCTTTTCCAGCGCGTCGCGCAGCGAGTCGTACTGGTTGGCCTCGGTAGGGTACAGGCCGGCGAAGACCTGGGGCTGGATTTCCTTGAAGCCTGGCAGCGCCTCGGTGGCGGTGAAGGCCGCGCCGCCGGTGCCGGGCCGGATCAGGGTAATGGTGTCGCCGACCTTGGCGGCCTGCAGTTCCTTGATGCCGGCAATGATGTAGCCGACCTCGCCGGCCTCCAGCGCCTCGCGCGACTCGTTGGCCGGGGTGAACACACCCAGGTTGTCGGCGTTGTACATGGTGCCGGTGGCCATCATCTTGAAGCGCTCGCCCTTGGCCAGCCGACCGTCGACCACGCGCACGAGCATGACGACGCCGACGTAAGTGTCGAACCAGCTGTCGACGATCATCGCGCGCAGCGGACCGTCAGGGTTGCCCTTGGGCGCCGGGATGCGCGCGACCACCGCTTCCAGGATTTCGTCGATGCCCATGCCGGTTTTGGCAGAGCACGGGATCGCGTCGGTGGCATCGATGCCGATCACGTCCTCGATTTCCAGCTTCGCGTTTTCGGGGTCGGCCTGCGGCAGGTCCATCTTGTTGAGCACCGGAACCACTTCGACGCCAAGCTCCAGTGCGGTGTAGCAGTTGGCCACTGTCTGCGCTTCAACTCCCTGGCTCGCATCGACGACGAGCAACGCGCCTTCGCATGCCGACAGCGAGCGCGAGACTTCGTACGAGAAGTCGACGTGGCCCGGCGTGTCGATCAGATTGAGGTTGTAGACCTGCCCGTCACGCGCCTTGTATTTGAGCGCAGCGGTCTGCGCCTTGATGGTTATCCCACGCTCTTTTTCCAGATCCATCGAGTCGAGGACCTGCTCTTCCATCTCGCGATCCGACAGTCCGCCGCAACGCTGGATCAAGCGGTCCGCAAGCGTTGATTTGCCGTGATCGATGTGCGCGATGATCGAAAAGTTTCTGATGTGATTCATCAACGGGAACGCTTAAGTGATTGAATTAAAAAGGCAGGGGCAAGAAAAAAGGGCGCGTCGAGTAGTGACGCGCCCTAAACCAACAATCTATGGCAACTGCGATAGTTGGAAGCTTCATTGTAGGCAAAAAGCCCGGCACGTACAGTCCAACCCACCGCTAAACCACGTCGTTGCAGCGCTGCAACATGAATTTTATCCACAGGTTATAAACATTTTTGAGGAGCAGGTCTCTGGACAACTTGTGGGCGATCTGTGGATGCGCTGTGAACCGATGGGATTCTTCCCATATCGTGGGTCCCGGCGAATTCGATATACCCGTAATGGGCAGGCGCGACACCCGATTCTACCTAATTTTGTAATTAGCCAGGCGTAAAGTTAGTGAACACAAACATTACGCACGCATGAACTGGGTCGAAAAATAAATTTCTGGCGGGCTGTTTTGAGGCCCTTCTCCATAAAAAAAGCCCCAAACCCGACTTCGGACTGGGGCTTTCACGGCCGTCACCGGCACCGATGTCAGCGCGCGGGGCGGATCAACAGGTAGGTAGCCAGCTCGCCACGCCGCAGCAGAACAGGGATCGGCTTGCTCTTGTCGGCCTTGGCCACAGCGGCATCGAATTCGCGCACGCTGGCGATTTCGGTGTTGCCGATCGCCACGATGATGTCGCCTTCGCGGATGCCGGCGCGTGCGGCTCCCTCGACAACGGCGTCGACCTTCACGCCGCCCTTGAGCTTGAGCTCCTTCTTCTGGTCGGCACCGAGTTCGCTAACCGTGAGACCCACCGACTGCGCTGCGGGAGACGCCTTGGGTTTTTCCTCCTTGGGCGCTTCCGCCTTGCGCACCGGCTTGTCGGCCTCGAATTCCGCAATCGTGACGCTCAGGTCCTTCGAGCCACCACGGCGGAATACGGTCAGAGTACTGCGGCTGCCAGGCTTGGTGTTGCCCACCAGGCGCGGCAGGTCGGATTCCTTGTCGATGGCCTTGCCGTCGAACTTGGTGATGATGTCCCCGGCCTCGACACCGGCCTTGTCGGCGGGCGAGCCGCTTTCCACGCTGCGCACCAGGGCGCCCATGGCCTTGCCCAGGCCAATGGACTCGGCGACGTCTTTCGTGACGCGGTCGATCTGCACGCCGATGCGGCCGCGCGATACCCGGCCCGCCGGGGAGCGAAGCTGCTCGGCCACGCGGATCGCCTCATCAATGGGGATCGCGAACGAGATGCCCATGAAGCCACCCGAGCGCGAATAGATCTGGCTGTTGATGCCCACCACCTCGCCGCGCATGTTGATCAGAGGACCGCCCGAATTGCCGGGATTGATGGCCACATCGGTCTGGATGAAGGGCAGGTAGTCGCCGGTGTCGCGCTGCTTGGCGCTGACGATGCCGGCCGTCACGGTATTTTCCAGTCCGAACGGCGAACCGATGGCCATCACCCATTCACCGACCTTCAGGCGGGTGACGTCGCCGATCTTCACGGCCGGCAGGCCGGTGGCCTCGATCTTGATCACCGCTACGTCGGTGCGCTTGTCCGGCGTGCCGACGACCCTGGCCTTGAACTCGCGCTTGTCCGGCAATGTGACCACCACCTCCTCGGCGCCGTCCACCACGTGCGCATTGGTCATCACAAAGCCGTCTGAGGTCAGAATGAAACCCGAACCCACGCCGCGTGGCTGGGCCTCTTCGTCCTGCGGCTGCGGGCGTTTGGGACGCGGGCTCTGGCGCGGGACGCCAGGCATGGGCTGGCCGAAGAAGCGCCGGAAAAATTCCTGCATCTCCTCGTCCACGCCGCCAGGCGCCACGCTGCCGGAACTGGTGCGTTTTTCAAGCGTGCGGATGTTGACCACCGCCGGCCCGACCTGCTCGACCAGGTCCGTGAAGTCCGGCAAGGCACGCGCCTGCGCCATCACGGGTCCGGCGGGCGCCAGTGCCGCGACACCCGCCACAGCAAGGGAACCCACCAGGGCCCACGAACGGACCTTGTTCAAATCGATCTGGATCATTGCGACCTCTCAGGAATAGTCATGGTGTGAATCGGCGGGCGGCAATTGGTTCAGCCGCGCAAGCACGGGGAAGCCGGGTCGTGCCGCTTTGTGCCCCAACTGGAGACTTATTTGCGCCGTTCAAGGCTTTGCGAGAACGCCTTGAGCGTCTGGGGCGGTACTTCGCCCACCACCGTGAGCCACCAGTCGTTGACGCGCCGCGTCAGGGTCTGCGTTGCGCCGGAGGACATGAGCACTTCCTGCAGGTGGCGCTGGCGGTCGTAGGCTTCGACGAAAAGCGAGACTGAGGCCAGGCCATCGGAGAAGATCCACTGCATCGCGCCTTCCTGCGGAGCACCGGCCGACGGGCGCTTGTAGCAGGTCATCGGCTTGAAGCCCGCCACCGCAGTCTTGAGCATCCAGCCCTCGGCCGCAGCCGTCGTCTTGACCGGGTCGGATTTCTCGATGCGGTAGCCCTCGGTGCTTGCCATCATCTGCGCCAGCTTGTCCATGCGCACCGGCGCGTCCAGCTGCAGTTCCGAGAAGGCAGCCTGTTCCAGCACATTGCCCTCAGTGTCCAGCGTCTGCAGCTTGACGACCAGTCCGGTCTTCTTCTCGCTCCAGATGCGGTAACCAAAACGCAAGGCATCCTTGGGTGCCACCTGCACCACATCCGCCTCGAAGCCCGCGACCCGCTCGCTGCCGACCTTGCGGGCGGCATAGAACTCGGGAATGGCGTTGTCGCCACCGGTCAGCAGGCTGGGGAACACGCCCAGCGAGTCGCGCTTTTCAGTACGCACGACCTTGGCCTCGGGCATGAAGGTGGCGACTTCATCGTTGCGCCGGAAGATCGAGCGAGGCGCGCCTGTGAGCGTCTCGACCCGCTCCATCTGCTGTTCGCCGTCGCAGGCGTGCCAGATCCGGGCGCTGGACATGCCGCCCGCTGCCGAGGAAACGACAAAGGTTCCTATGTAGCTGCGACGGCGCGAAGCCTCGTGCATGCGCAGCAGCCAGTCACCCACACTGCGCTCGGCGGACTT
>CALRME020000183.1:0-6464 GCA_943369045.1 Sphingobacterium thalpophilum | reverse complement strand
TCAGCGTGCGGCAAACGCTTGACGCCAGCGCACGCACAAAGACCGCGTCGGGCAACAGGTCAAGCCGGTCTGCCTCGAGGGCCTCCAGCTTGCGCACAGGCACCTTCAACGCCACGGCCACGGCGGCGATATGCAGGCCGGCCGCCTCGCGCGCTTCGCGCAAGAGCGTCCCTGCGCTCGGGCCCTGCGGCATCTCCTGTTCGGCATTTTCAGTCATCGAATCGCCCCCGCTCCAGCGAGGCCGCTTCCCGTGACTGCGGGAACCGCTTCTTGAGCTGCTCGCTCAGTTGTTGCAGGGCCACCTGGTCATTGAGCCTGTGCTCCACGCGGATGCCCAGCCACAATGACTCCGAATTCGCCAGGTCGCTGTTGTTCAGCCGCCGGATATAGAACTGCGCTTTTGAGTAGTCCTTGCGCTGGTAGAGCAGGTTCGCCAGGTTGTAGCCTGTCACCGGGTTACCCGCATCGAGCTCATATGACCTCGCCAGGCTGCGTTCGGCTTCGGTCTTCTGCCCTGCGCGCGCCTGGCAGACGCCCTGCGCCATCAGGGTCTTGGCGCGCCCGGCATACAGCGGGCTGGCCATGGCTTGCTCGAATGCGCGGCCGGACTCGGCGTAGCGACCCTGCTCGCAGAGCATCCAGCCGTAGTTGTGCTGCACGTTCGCATCCTGCGGGTTAAGCGCCACGGCCCGTTTGAAGCTTTCCTCAGCTTGCCTGGGATCATTCAGGCGCATGTAGATCAGGCCGCGCAGGTTGTATGCGTCAGGAAAACCCGGATCGGACGCGATCACCTGCTTCAATTCGTCCAGCGCAACGTTGGTCTGCCCCTGTTCGAAATACCCTATGGCCAGCTCCATCCTGATGCGCGCCCGCTTGCGGCCTTCCGGCTCATCGGACTCGGTCATGATGTCCTGCTTGACACCGCCACTCTCCCCCGGCCTCGCGGCGCAGCCCGCCATGCCTGCCAAGACCGCCGAAGCGGCCACCCATGCACACAGCAACAGGTGCGCTGATGCCCGCCCCCTGGCAACCGATCTCTTCATGGTTTTCCGATCTCCTTGGCACCGGCCGGATCGACAGGCACCTGTTTGAGCATGACCGTGCGCTGCTGGGCGATTCGCTCGCCCACACGGGTCCTGTCCTTGACGTCGCCCGCGAGCTGGCCGCATGCGGCGTCAATGTCGTCGCCCCTGGTCTTGCGCACGGTTGTGACAATACCAGCATCGCTGAGGATTTTTGCGAAAGCAATGACCTGATTTTGCGCAGAGCGCTTCAGGCCAGATTCGGGAAAGGGATTGAACGGAATGAGGTTGAACTTGCAGGAAACGCCGTGACCACCATGCTTTCCTACCAGGTCAACGAGTTGCCTCGCGTGCTCCGGCTGGTCGTTGACGCCGTCAAGCATGCAGTACTCAAACGTAATGAAGTCCCGGGGTGCGTGCGCCAGGTAGCGGCGGCAGGCGTCAAGCAGTTCCGCCAGCGGATACTTGCGGTTCAGAGGCACAAGGTTGTCGCGCAAGGCGTCGTTTGGCGCGTGCAGAGAGACGGCCAGCGCAACCGGACAGTCGCTGCCCAGCCGGTCCATCATGGGCACAACGCCAGACGTGGACACCGTCACACGCCGGCGCGACAGGCCGTAGCCATGATCGTCGAGCATGGTGCGCAGGGCCGGGACGAGTGCCGAATAGTTCTGCAACGGCTCGCCCATCCCCATCATCACGACATTGGAGATGACACGTTCGTCAGTCTTGAGATGCTTGCGCAGGAAATGCTCGGCAAACCAGAGCTGGGCGACGATTTCCCAGGTGGCAAGATTCCGGCTGAAGCCCTGGTGACCGGTCGAGCAAAACCGGCAGCCCACTGCGCACCCCGCCTGAGACGATATGCAAAGGGTGCCGCGATCGTCTTCGGGTATGAATACCGCCTCGACCGCATCGCCTTGCCCCACGTCGAACAGCCACTTGATGGTCCCGTCTGCAGACTCATGCTGGGTGATGACTGCCAGCCCTTCAAGGCGCGCGGTGGTTTTGAGTTTTTCGCGCAGCGACTTTGCCAGGTCGCTCATCTGGTCGAAGCTGTTTGCGCCTTTCTGGTGGATCCAGCGGAAAAGCTGGGTCGCCCGGAAACGCTTTTCGCCAAGCCGCTCGCAGAACGCGGCCAAACCCTCGAGGTCGTAGTCGAGAAGATTGGCCGTCATCGCATGGGAGATTCCCGCTTCAGCGGGAATAGACGTTCATGCCGGGGAAGAAGAAACCCACTTCAACCTGGGCGGTTTCGGCGGCGTCCGAGCCGTGGACGGCATTGGCATCGATGCTGTCGGCGAAGTCGGCGCGTATGGTTCCGGGTGCGGCCTTCTTGGGGTCCGTGGCGCCCATCAGTTCGCGGTTCTTCAGGATGGCGTTCTCGCCTTCCAGGGCCTGGATCATCACGGGACCGGAAATCATGAACTCGACCAGGTCCTTGAAGAAGGGGCGCTCCTTGTGGACGGCGTAGAACTGCTCGGCCTCGCCGCGCGACAGGTGCGCCATGCGGGCGGCGACGACCTTCAGGCCGGCGGCTTCAAAACGGGCGTAGATCTGCCCGATCACGTTCTTTGCCACCGCGTCGGGCTTGATGATGGAGAGGGTGCGTTCGGTAGCCATTTTGATTTTCCTGAGCTTGTACTTGAGTTGGGAAGCACCGAAACCCCGGGTTTCGGCAAAGCCTCGAATTTTAACCTGTGACGGCCATGCATTCCGGCCGCAGCCACAAACACATGACAGCGACGCGGCCTTGGCGGGCTTAACGGCCCCTGCCGCCCCTGCGCTGGCCGCCTGCAGGGCCATTTCCGTTGCCTCCGCCGCCGCGGCGCTGGCCGCCTTGCCCCTGGCCCTGTCCCTGGCGTTGCCGAGTGAAGCTGTCGGCCCCGATATAGCCAAGCGATGTCTTCATGGGGTCAGGCTGGTTGCCACCACCGGCCTGGCGCTCCGCGCGGTCGCCGCGGTCCTTGCGCCGCTGGCCCTGTCCCTGGCCTTGCCCCTGACCGGCGTTCCCGGGTGGATATGACGGCCTGGGGCCCTGTCCGGGACCATTGCCGCCATTGCGCCCTCCCCGGCGGCGATTGCGCCCGCCGCGGTCGCCTTCCCCTTCGCGCCGCCCACCCTCCCCGGCGCCTTCCCGGCGCTCAGGCCGTTCGGCCACTTCGGAGCCTGCAGCATTGACCAGGCTCCGGATGTCGCCGTCATCGAGTTCCATCCAGGCACCACGCTTGAGGCCGCGAGGCAGCAGCATCGCGCCATAGCGGATGCGGATCAGCCGGCTGACGGCATGGCCCACTGCCTCGAACATGCGGCGGACTTCGCGGTTGCGACCTTCGGAAATCGTGACCCGGTACCAGCAGTTCGAGCCTTCGCCCCCGCCGTCCTCAATTGAGCCGAACTGGGCGAGTCCGTCGTCGAGCTTCACGCCGTCGAGCAGCCGTTGCCGCTCTTCCTTGCTGATCGCGCCCAGCACACGGACCGCGTATTCACGCTCCAGCCCGAAGCGGGGGTGCATGAGCTTGTTGGCCAGTTCACCGGAACTGGTAAACAACAACAGGCCCTCCGTATTGAGGTCAAGGCGGCCTACCGATTGCCATTTGCCCTGGAACAGCTTGGGCAGTTTGCGGAAAACCGTGGGCCGGTTCTGCGGATCGTCGTTTGTCACTACCTCGCCCACCGGCTTGTGATAGGCAATCACCCGGGCCGGAGGCGGCGCGATCCGGAAGCGGATGGGCTTCCCATTGACCTTGATCTGGTCGCCGAACTGGATCCGCTGGCCGATGTGGGCGGGCTCGTTGTTGACCGAGATGCGCCCTTCCATGATGAGCTGCTCCATCTCGAGGCGCGAGCCCATCCCGGCTTGCGCCAGCACTTTGTGCAGTTTGGGGGTCTCTGCCTGCGGCGCCAGGACACGCTTGGACAGTGCGACTTCCGGTCTCTCCTCATCGGCGTCAAACTGGCCCGAAATGACGTCGGCAAACCGCGTTCCCTCCACCGGCAGGCCAGGCGCCTGCGAGACAGCCGCCTCATGGCCAGCGTCTTCTTCCTCGTCCTCGAAGTCGTCGGCCACTGGGCCCGGAGCGTCACCGGATATCGGTTGGTTCATGTTTGGCTCTCCGCCGGTTGCACCGGATCGGGCGCGTTATCGTCCGGAGACGGGTCTGGGGCTGCCAGATCGGCAATCGCCCCGTTTGCTTCAGTATCCATCTCGAGGGCGGGCTGCCCCGCAACCCCGGCCGCAAGGACCTCAAAAACACCTGCCTGCTGCACCGGGTTATCCAGTTCAGGCAGCTGGTCGAGCGACTCGATGCCCAGGTCGTCAAGAAACTGCCTCGTCGTGGCGAACAGCGCCGGCCGGCCTGCCGCCTCACGGTGCCCGATCACCTCGACCCAGCCCCGGTCTTCAAGCTGCTTGAGGATCAACGTGTTGATCGTCACGCCACGGATATCTTCCATGTCGCCACGCGTCACGGGCTGGCGATAGGCAATGATGGCCAGCGTCTCGAGCGTGGCCCGGGTGTACTTGGGCGGTTTTTCGGGATGGAGCCGGTCAAGAAACTCACGCATCTCCGGCCGGCTCTGGAAGCGCCAGCCGCTGGCAACGGCGGTCAGTTCCACGCCACGCTGGGCCCAGTCGTTTTGCAGGTCCCCGAGAAGCGACTTGATGGTGTCCGCACCCAGTTCGTCATTGAACAGGACGCGCAACTCCCTCACCGGCAGCGGCTGCTGCGAGCAAATCAAGGCTGTTTCGAGGACGCGCTTGGCATCCGCCGTATTCATGGTCTTGCTGTTCCGGAAAAGGCGCCACCGGGCGCACAAGTCAAAGGGCAAACAGGGGGCAAGTCATTCGCTGCGTTCACCACAACCAGCGGTTGTGCCGCACATGCCACCACGGGCTAGCCGGGGGCGGGGCTCTTGAGCCACTCCGGCGGATTGTAACGCAGGCCCCATGCCGCGAGGGCATGCATCATGTCAGCTGGAGGCCGGGTTTCAAAGCGCAGGGCCAGGCCGGTGACGGGGTGTTCGAAGCCCAGCCGGAATGCGTGCAGCGCCTGCCTCTCCATCCCGGCCGCAGGCGCGCCTCCGTACAGCTCGTCGCCGACCAGCGAATGCCCAATCGACGCCATGTGGACGCGAATCTGGTGAGTGCGGCCGGTATGCAGACTGCAACGCACCCAGCATCCCGCCTCCACGTTTTCCAGCAGCTCGAACACTGTGCTCGCGGTCTTTCCCGGGTTGCGGGCAAGGTCGACCACCGCCATGCGCAGCCGGTTGCGGGGGTCTCGCCCCACAGGAGCGTCCACATGGCGCAAGGGGACGCCCTCCCAGCGCCTGTGCGCCAGCGCAAGGTATTGCCGGCTCACGTCGCGCCGCGCAATCGCGTCCACCAGCGCGTCCATGGCAGCCCGCGTGCGGGCCACGACCATCAGGCCGCTGGTGTCCTTGTCCAGGCGATGCACGATGCCGGCACGCGGCAGCATGGCTGCCTGCGGGTCCAGGGCCAGCAGGCCGTTGAGCAGTGTCCCGCTCCAGTTGCCGGGCGCGGGGTGCACTACCAGCCCCGCCGGTTTGTTGATCACCAGGACGTGGTCGTCGCGGTGAACCACCTCGAGCGCCATTTCTTCGGGACGGAAGGCCTGGCTCTGCGGTGTCGGCCTCAACTCAATGATGCCCTGGTCACCAGCCTTGACGCGGGCGGATGACTTTGTGGCCGGTTTGCCGTTGACCGAGACGGCGCCCGACTCGATCAGCTGCTGCACGTAGCTCCGGGAAAATTCCTGCACCAGGCTGGCAAGCGCCCTGTCAAGCCGCTCGCCATGCTGCGCTGCCCCGACCTGCCACTCACGCAACTCGCTGTCAGGGCCCGCGTCAGCGGCATCCTCGGCGCCCTCGTCCTCGGCGGTCTGCGCGGGGTCGGCCGATATAATGAATTTGCTTTGTTTCAAGAAGGTTGCCAGTGATGCTTCGAGCCAAATTATCGGTTGTCCCCGCCTTGCTGCTGGCATGCATCGCAGTGCTGGGCTCTGGTTGTTCGACCACAACCGAAGACAAGACAGCCGGGTGGAGCCCGAACAAGCTGTACGCGGAAGCCAAGGACGAAATGAATTCGGGCGGCTATGACAAGGCCATTCCCCTGCTCGAGAAGCTCGAAGGCCGCGCTGCGGGCACCCCCCTGGCGCAACAGGCGCAGCTGGAAAAGGCCTACGCCTACTACAAGGCCAATGACCAGGCCCAGGCGGTGTCTACGATCGACCGTTTCATGAAGCTGCACCCGGCAAGCCCGGCCCTGGACTACGCGCTCTACCTCAAGGGCATCGTCAATTTCAACGACAACCTGGGCATCTTTGCTTTCCTTTCTCGGCAGGACCTGTCCGAGCGCGACCAGAAAGCCGCCAAGGAGTCGTTTGAGTCGTTCAAGGAGCTGGCCACCCGCTACCCGGACTC
>CALRME020000182.1:0-6473 GCA_943369045.1 Sphingobacterium thalpophilum | reverse complement strand
GCCAGCGAGGCGCTCACGCCCGACAGCGTGAAGGTCTGCTCGCCGTGCCGGTGGCTGCCCAGCAGCAGGCACAGGCCGACCATGCCGTTGAGGATGATCATCACGGCTGCGAACACCGTGTCGCGCGCCAGTGCGGTGGTGGCCGGGCCGCCGGAAATCATCAGCGAGACGATGAGGGCCACTTCGATCACCGTCACCGCAACGGCCAGCACCAGCGTGCCATAGGGCTCGCCCACGCGGTGAGCCACCACTTCGGCGTGGTGGACGGCGGCCAGTACGCTGGCCAGCAGGGCCGGTGCCATCAGGAAGGCGTACCAGCCTCCCGGGCCGGCCAGCGAGCCGGCCAGCACCAGCCAGCCGGCGGCGGGGGCAATGAGGGACCAGAGGGGAAGGGAGAACGCGCCTTTCATGCGGGCCATCTTATAGGCATGAAAAGCCCCTACGGCGCGGGATCCATGGATTGCGGGTCAAGCCCGCAATGACAGCCGCTCAGGCGTCGGGCATCACCGTGTGCTGCGCCATGTTCTCCAGTGCCCGGACCAAAGCGGAATGGTCCGACTGGCCGTGGCCCAGGGCCACGCACGATTGCATCAGCTGCGCCGCGCCGGCCGTCTGAGGCAGGGCCAGGCCCAGCGCACGGGCGCCCTGCAGCGCAAGGTTCAGGTCTTTCTGGTGCAGGCCGATGCGGAAACCCGGCGAGAAAGTGCGCTTGATCATCCGCTCGCCATGCACCTCCAGGATGCGCGAGGCCGCGAAACCACCCATCAGCGCCTGCCGCACGCGGGCCGGGTCAGCGCCGGCTTTCGATGCAAACAGCAGCGCTTCGCCCACGGCGGCGATGTTCAGCGCCACGATGATCTGGTTGGCCACCTTGCAGACCTGGCCGTCACCGGGCCCGCCGACCAGGGTGATGTTCTTGCCCATCAGCTCGAACAGGGGCCGCACGCGCTCGAAGCTCTCGGGAGAGCCGCCGACCATGATGGTCAGGCTGGCCGCCTTGGCGCCCACCTCGCCGCCGGAGACCGGTGCATCCAGGTAGTCGCAACCCAGCTCGGCGATCTTTTTGGCGAAGCCGCGGGTGGCAATCGGGTCAATGGAACTCATATCCACCACGGTCTTGCCTTTGCCGAGGCCAGAGGCGACGCCGTATTCGCTGAACAGCACGGCCTCCACGTCGGGCGTGTCGGGCACCATGATGAAGATGATGTCAGCGCGCTCGGTCACGCCGCGCGCCGTGGTGCAGATGGTGGCGCCGGCGTCGGCGATCTCCTGCGGCACCTTGCCCACCGTGTTGACGAACAGCACATGGCCGGCCTTGAGCAGGTGCGCCGCCATCGGCGCGCCCATGATGCCCAGGCCGATGAAGCCGAGCTTGAGTCCTGATTTGGTCATCTTGTTTCCTTGGTCAGTTGGGGACAGAGCTGAAGATCTGTCCCGCAAAGTCACTTGCTATGCCAGCGCGGTGCGCCAGCCCAGGCCGGCGCTGGTCGTGGTCCTGGGCTTGTATTCGCAGCCGATCGTGCCGGTGTAGCCCAGCGCGTCGATGTGGCGGAACAGCCAGGGGTAGTTGATCTCGCCGGTGCCCGGTTCGTTGCGGCCTGGGTTGTCGGCCAGCTGGATGTGGCCTATGCGGTCCAGGTGGGTGCGCAGCGTGCTGCCCAGCTCGCCCTCCATGCGCTGCGCATGGTAGATGTCGTACTGCAGGAACAGGTTGTCCGAGCCCACCTCGTCGATGATGCGCAGCGCCTGGTCGGTGCGGTTCAGGAAGAAGCCGGGGATGTCATAGGTGTTGATCGGCTCGATCAGCAGCCGTATGCCCGCTTCCTTGAGCGCCGCGGCGGCGAACGAGAGGTTGCCCACCAGCGTGATGTGAGCATGCTCAGGCGCCACGCCTGCAGGCAGCTTGCCGGCCAGGCAGTTGACCTTGGGGCAGTCCAGGAAGCTCGCGTATTCGATGGCGCGAGCCACACCTTCGCGGAACTCGGCGACGCGGTCAGGGTGGCAGGCAATGCCGCGTTCGCCCGCATCCCAGTTGCCGGCCGGCAGGTTGTGCAGCACCTGTTTCAAGTCGTTGGCGCGCAGGCGGGCGCCCAGGTCTTCCTTGGCGTAGGCGTAGGGGAACAGGTATTCGACCGAATCGAAACCCGCGGCGCGGGCGGCGGCGAAGCGCTCCATGAAGGGCACCTCGGTGAACAGCATGGTGAGGTTGGCGGTGAACTGCGGCATCTTCTTTTCCTCAGTCCAGCATCGCGGCAACGGCTGTCGGCGCATCGGCGCGCGAGGCGGCCAGGTCCTCGAACTCGATGATGTTGTCGATCTCGGTGCCCATCGCGATATTGGTCACGCGTTCCAGAATCACCTCGATCACCACCGGAACCTGGAACTCCTTCATCCAGGCTTCGGCCTGCTTGATGGCGGGCGCGAGCTCTTCCTGCCGGTGCACGCGGATGGCCTTGCAACCCAGGCCCTCGACCACCTTGACGTGGTCCACGCCATAGGCGCGCACCGGTTCCTCGGCGTCGGTGTTGATGTTGTCAAAGCCCAGCTGGACGCAGTAGTCCATCTCGAAGCCGCGCTGCGCCTGCCGGATCAGCCCGAGGTAGGAGTTGTTGACCACCATGTGGATGTAGGGCAGCTTGAACTGCGCGCCCACGGCCAGCTCCTCGATCATGAACTGGAAGTCGTAGTCACCCGAGAGCGCCACGATCTTGCGGGTCGGATCAGCCGCGCGCACACCCAGTGCGGCGGGCACGGTCCAGCCCAGCGGGCCGGCCTGGCCGCAGTTGATCCAGTGGCGCGGCTTGTAGACATGCAGGAACTGCGCACCTGCGATCTGCGACAGGCCGATCGTGCTGATGTAGCAGACGTCCTCGCCGAAGGCGCGCGTCATGCACTGGTAGACGCGCTGCGGCTTCATGGGCACGCTGTCGTAGTTGGTCTTGCGCAGCATGGTGCCCTTGCGGTAGCGGCAGGCCGAAGCCCATTCGCCCCGGTCCTTGAGCTTGCCCTTCTCCGCCCACTCGGTCGCCACTTCCACGAACAGCTGCAGCGCGGCTTTCGCGTCCGAGACGATGCCGAAGTCAGGCGAAAACACGCGGCCGATCTGCGTGGGCTCGATGTCCACGTGCACGAACTTGCGGCCCTTGGTGTAGACCTCGACCGAGCCGGTGTGGCGGTTGGCCCAGCGGTTGCCGATGCCGATGACGAAGTCCGACGCCAGCATGGTGGCGTTGCCATAGCGGTGGCTGGTCTGCAGGCCGCACATGCCGGCCATCAGCGGGTGGTCGTCGGGAATGGTGCCCCAACCCATCAGCGTGGGGATGACGGGGATGCCGGTGATCTCGGCGAACTGCACCAGCAACTCCGATGCGTCGGCGTTGATGATGCCGCCGCCGGCCACGATGAGCGGCTTTTCCGACTCATTGAGCATGGTCAGCGCCTTCTCGATCTGGGCGCGGGTGGCGGCCGGCTTGTAGACCGGCAGCGGGGAGTAGGTGTCGGTGTCGAACTCGATCTCGGCCATCTGCACGTCGAACGGCAGGTCGATCAGCACCGGGCCGGGGCGGCCCGAGCGCATCACGTGGAAGGCCTGCTGGAACACGCGCGGCACCAGGGCTGGCTCGCGCACCGTGACCGACCACTTGGTGACGGGCTTGGAGATCGATTCGATGTCCACCGCCTGGAAGTCTTCCTTGTACAGGCGGGCGCGCGGCGCCTGGCCGGTGATGCACAGGATGGGGATGGAATCGGCCTGGGCCGAGTACAGGCCGGTGATCATGTCGGTGCCCGCGGGCCCGGAGGTGCCTATGCACACGCCTATGTTGCCGGCCGCGGCGCGGGTGTAGCCCTCGGCCATGTGCGAGGCGCCTTCGACGTGGCGCGCCAGGATGTGGCTGATGGTGCCCTGCTTGCGCATCGCGTTGTAGAGCGGGTTGATGGCCGCGCCGGGAATGCCGAAGGCCTGCGTGATGCCTTCTTTTTCCATTACCCAGACGGCGGCCTGGGCGGCTGTCATTCTTGCCATGGGATGTCTCCTTTTATACGGTCAGGTCACGACTGTAGGAACCGGCGGGCAATTGAAGAAGACGGCTGAGGGCCATAACATCCATTCCAGTCAGGAATAACTGGAGACAAAGCGATGGACCGGCTGCAGGCAATGGAGATGTTCGTGCGGGTGGTGGAAACGGGCAGCTTTTCGAAGGCTGCGAAGGAATTCGCCACCACCCAGCCCACCGTGACCAAGCAGGTGGCAGCCACCGAGGCGCGGCTGAAGGTTCGGCTGCTCAACCGCAACACCCGCGGCGTGAGCCTGACCGAGCCGGGCGCGCTGTACTACGAGAAGTGCAAGACCATCGTGCGTGAGTGCGAGGAGGCCGACAGCATCGTGCACCTGCGCCAGTCGCAGGCCCAGGGCCTGCTGCGCATCGGCACCTCGGTGGCTTTCGGCCGCAGGGTGGTGATCCCGCTGGTGCTGGAGTTCATGGCCAAGCACCCGCAGGTGCAGGTGGACCTGAACTTCGAGGACCGCTACAGCGATCTGGTGGCCCAGGGCCTGGACGTGGCCCTGCGCATGGGCAAGCTGGCCGATTCCACACTGGGCGCGCGCTTCCTGGGCATGAACCCCTGGGTGATGGTGGCCGCGCCAAAATACCTCAGGAAGCACGGCACGCCCAAACGGCCCGCGGACCTCAGCGGCCACAACGCGCTGATCTACAGCAGCGTACAGGGCGACGACGTCTGGCGGTTGCAGTCGTCCAAGGGCGATCCGGTCACCGTGCCGGTGTCTGGCCGGCTGCGCTCGAACAACCTCTCGACCGTGCTCGCAGCCGCGCGCAACGGCCTGGGCATCGCCGCGCTGCCGCACTACGTGGCAGGCGACTCGCTGGCCTCGGGCCATGTGGTTGAAGTGCTCCGTGACCAGTCGCTGCCCGAGCAGGAAATTAACGCCGTCTTTCCTTCGCCCAAGCTGGTGCCGGGCAAGGTGCAGGCGTTTGTGGCGTTCATGCAGGGGCGTTTTGTGGGGCGGTGGTGGGAGACGCTGCCCAAGGCATGAGGCTTATGGCTTGCTGGCGCCGTTCCACCGGGTTGGCCAGCGCGCCGGGCGTCCGTGCCGTGGCGCCGCCGCACCTCGCGGGCGACCGTTACCTCACGCCTGCCTTGTTGGTGTCAACGCCGTGACTGGATTGCCTGCTCTGTAGCAACCGCGAATGGCTACAGCGCCCCGGCACAGCCACCCGCCACGCCTGCGAAGGTTTGTTCTTTCGGTGCGTTGAAACCCGCCAAGCACTGTTCATGCGGCTTCCAGAGCATTTTCAGCCTGCAGGCCGCGCGGAATGTGCTTGTGCGGTTCTGCGTTCCGGCTTTACCGCGTGCTGAACGCCGCATCCGCCAGCGTCCGCGCAAGCCGGTTGTGGTTCTCCACCAGCAGCGGCAGCTCCAGCGTCGCCAGTTCGCCGTCGCGCACCACCACGCGGCCGTTGATGATGCTGTGCTTGATGCGCGGGATCTGGCAGAACATCAGCGCCGCCACCGGGTCGTGCAGCGCGCCGGCGGTGGCGACACCGTCCAGCGGCACGGTGACGATATCCGCCGCCATGCCGGGCGCCAGCGCACCGATGTCGTCGCGGCCGAGCACGCGCGCGCCGCCGAGTGTGGCGATCTCCAGTGCCTCGCGCGCCGTCATCGCCGACGGGCCCTTGACCGGCCCGTGCGCGACGCGCTGCAGCAGCATGGCCAGGCGCGCTTCGCCCAGCATGTGGGCGCTGTCGTTGGACGCGCAGCCGTCCACGCCTATGCCCACGGGCACACCCGCATCGCGCATGGCGCGGATGGGCGCGATGCCCGACGCGAGCCGCATGTTGGACCCCGGGCAATGCGCTACCCCTGTGCCGGTACGGGCGAACAGGGCGATGCCGGCGTCGTCGAGCTTGACGCAGTGGGCGTGCCAGGCGTCGTGGCCGGTCCAGCCCAGGTCCTGCGCGTACTCGGCCGGCGTGCAGTTGAACTTCTCGCGGGTGTAGGCGATGTCGTTGTCGTTTTCGGCCAGGTGGGTGTGCAGGCACACGCCGTGCGCGCGCGCCAGCAGGGCCGATTCGCGCATCAGGTCGCGGCTGACGGAAAACGGCGAGCAGGGCGCCACGACGATGCGGCGCATGGAATAGCGCGCCTTGTCGTTCCAGCGCTCGATCAGGCGCTGCGATTCGCGCAGGATGTCGGCTTCCTTTTCCACCACGCGGTCCGGCGGCAGGCCGCCCTGGCTCTGGCCCACGCTCATGGAGCCGCGCGCCGCATGGAAGCGCATGCCGATGGCTTCGGCCGCCTCGATGCTGTCGTCCAGGCGGATGCCGTTGGGGTAGATGTAGAGGTGGTCGCTGCTGGTGGTGCAGCCCGAGAGCAGCAGCTCCGCCATTGCGGTCTGCGTGGAGACGCGGATCATCTCGGGCGTGAGGTTGGCCCAGATCGGGTAGAGCGCC
>CALRME020000181.1:0-6489 GCA_943369045.1 Sphingobacterium thalpophilum | reverse complement strand
CTTGCTGGGCGTCACGTACAGCTTGTCGGTGACAGAGATGCCGATGCCCCCTTCCACAAACCAGGGCGACTGGCCTTGCGAGAAGCGGTAGCGCAGCATCGGCACGACCCCAAGCTGCACCAGGCTCTGGTGGCCGCCGCCAATGTTTCGCGCGCGCCAGGAACTCGCATACACCTCGGTGGCGCCCGTGAACCGGCCACCCCATGCGTCCTTCTTCCACTCCCAGGGCCAGGCGGCGCCAACGGACAGGCTGTGCAGGCCGTCCTTGCCCGCACCGCTCTGCACGAATGCGTTGCGGTACGAGAGGTCCGCCGCCAGGGCAGGCGCGGCAATGCCTGCAAGAAGGGCGCAAACGAGTGACAGTTTCAATTTGGTCATGGCCCGAGTTTCGGGGTGTAACCGCTGCCCGGGGTGCCGCAAGAGCCGAACCGGCCTGCGCGGACGCAAAAATGGCAACGCTCCGGCACAGCCCATCAAAGCCGTCCGACGCTGGACACGGCGGCCTCCTACAAAACGCAAGCGGATGTCGCATCGGCGTCACGCCCGCAAGCTTCGCGCAACACGAAGCTTGCTAAGGTCGCCTCCATGCTGATTTCCGAACTCGCGTCCCGCACCGGCGTCTCGGCGCACGCCCTGCGCCACTACGAGCGGCTCGGCCTGCTGGCGCCCGCGCGCACGGCGGGCGGCTACCGCGACTATCCCGATTCCGTACGGCGCGAGGTGGTGTTCATCGCCATGTCCCGAAAGATCGGCTTCGCGCTCAAGGACATTGCCCAGCGCCTGCCCGCCTACCGCAGCGGCCGCCTCAGCATCGACCAGATGGTCGAAGACATGCACGCACGCATTGCTGCCATCGACAGCGACATCACGCGGCTCAAGGGCCAGCGCAAGCAGGTGGTAAGTCACATCGCCTGGCTGAAAAAGCAGAAGCACAAAACCACGAAAGGCAAATCATGAGCGAACACCTCGACAACCTCAGCCGCATGGTCCTGGCCATGCCCATGGCAAAGACGCTGGGCCTGCGCTTTAACAGCATCGCGCCAGGCGCGGTCGAAGTGGAGATCCCGGTGGCCGAGGCCTTCACCTTCCGGCCCGGCCAGCTGCAGGCCACGCCAGTGTTCGCCATTGCCGACTTTGCCGCCGTATCGGCCGCCGGCACCCTGCTGCCCGCGGGCTGGCTCAATGCCACCATCGACGCCACGCTCAAGCTGGTCGGACCCGCAAAGGGCAGGGCCCTGCGCGCGCGCGGCCGCGTGGTGGACGCCGGCAAGCTGCTCACCGTTTGTGCGGCCGAGGTGTATTCGGTCAATGAGGCCGGTGAAGAAAACCTGTGCGCAACGCTGCTGGGCACCGCCCGGAACATCGACGCCACACGCACCGGCTAGCGTCCACCGGGAAAGCTGGCCCAGCAGTCAGACACGATATCTGCGCCGTGTCCTACACCCCGGGAAACCCCCCGGCGGTACAAAAAGTCTTCCACCCAGACAAAGACTTTTTCCATGAGCGACACCACCGGAGCCGCAGCGCCGTTGACCGTGATGACGGTCAATATCCACAAGGGCTTCACCACGTTCAACCGCAAGTTCATCCTGCCTGAACTGCGTGACGCGGTGCGCAAGATCGGCGCGGATGTGGTGTTCCTGCAGGAGGTGCTGGGCACACACGAAAAGCACGGCCGCAAGAACATGAACGGCTGGACCGACGAGCCCCACTACGAATTCCTGGCCGACAGCATCTGGCCGCAGTACGCCTACGGCCGCAACATGGTCTACCCCAAGGGGCACCACGGCAATGCGGTGATGTCCAAGTTCCCGATCGTGCGCTACCAGAACCACGACGTCTCCATCGCGGGCCCCGAAAAGCGCGGACTGCTGCACTGCGTGCTGCGCGTGCCGGGCCAGGCCACCGATGTGCACGCCATCTGCGCCCACCTGGGGCTGGCCGAAAGCCACCGCCAGCAGCAGCTCGACCTGCTGTGCCAGATGGTGCGCAGCGAAGTGCCCGATGACGCGCCGCTGATCGTGGCCGGCGACTTCAACGACTGGCGCAAGCGCGCCCACGACCTGCTCGAGCGCGAAGTGGGCCTGCGCGAGGTGTTCGTCACCGCCTATGGCGAGCCGGCCCGCACCTTCCCGGCCATCTTCCCCATCCTCTCGCTGGACCGCATCTTCGTGCGCAATGCCTCGGTGCACCTGCCCGTGGTTCTGCCGCGCAAGCCCTGGTCGCACCTGTCAGACCATGCGCCGCTGGTCGCCGAGATCCACATCTGAGGCCGCCATGACAAAGTGGATACAGGGCAACGACATCCGCCTCCTGGAAAACGGCGAGGAGTTCTTCCCGCGCGTATTCGAGGCGATTGCCAACGCGCAGAAGGAAGTGGTGCTGGAAACCTTCATCCTGTTCGAGGACAAGGTCGGCAAGGCACTGCATGACGCGCTGCTGGCAGCTGCCGGCCGCGGCGTACAGGTGGACGTGACCATCGACGACTTCGGCTCGCCCGACCTCTCCGGTGAGTTCCTGGGGTCGCTGTGCAAGGCCGGGGTGCGCATCCACGTGTTCGACCCGGGCGCCCGGCTGTGGGGCTGGCGCACAAATATGCTCAGGAGGATGCACCGCAAGATCGTGGTGGTCGATTCACAGCTGGCCTTCGTCGGCGGCATCAACTACTCGGCCGACCACCTGGCCGACTTCGGCCCCGAGGCCAAGCAGGACTACTCGGTCGAAATCCGCGGGCCGCTGGTCTCGGAAATCCACCGCTTCACCCACGCCGCACTGGCCCAGGGCATGCGCCACGAGCGCGGCCGCCAGTGGTGGCGCCTGCGCAAACAATTCCGCACCACGCCGCAGGAGCAGCCGAGCGTGGGCACTGCCGCCGCCATGTTCGTGGTGCGCGACAACAACGACCACACCAGCGACATCGAGCACCACTACCGCGTAGCCATCCGCTCGGCCAGGAAGCGCGTGGTGATTGCCAATGCCTATTTCTTTCCCGGCTACCGGCTGATCCGCGAGATGCGGCGCGCAGCGCGCCGGGGCGTCGATGTGCGGCTCATCCTGCAGGGCAAGCCCGACATGCCCATCGTCAAGACCGCCGCCAGCCTGCTGTACCGCCACCTGATGAAAGCCGGCGTGCGCATTTACGAATACTGCGACCGGCCCCTGCACGGCAAGGTAGCGCTGGCCGATGACGAATGGGCCACCGTGGGCTCGAGCAACCTTGACCCGCTCAGCCTGGCGCTCAACCTTGAAGCCAACGTCATCATCCGCGACCGCGAATTCAACCACCACCTGTACGAGCGGCTGGAGCACCTGATGTGCAACAGCTGCAACCAGGTCAACGCCGAAGAGCTTGGCGAAGTGCGCGGCTTCCAGCTGCTGCACACCTATGTGGCCTACCACGTGACGCGCATGTACTCGTCCTGGGCCTCCTGGCTGCCCCGCCATGTGCCCCGCCTGGCGCCGGCCCTGCGGCGCAAGCAAGTGCAGGCGCAATGAACTCCTGGCGCAAAAGCCGCTGGTGGCCCTGGGCCAAACGGGCTCTGACGCTCGTCTTCTTCGCCGCCGTGGCCGCGCTGCTGTTCCAGTACGGCCGCAAGGTCGACTGGGACGACGTGCTGGAGTCGCTCAAGGTGCTGCCCACCATGGCGCTGGTGGCCGCCGTGGGCCTGGCTGCCACTAGCCACCTGCTCTACAGCTGCTTTGACCTGCTGGGCCGGCGCTACACCGGCCACAACCTGCCCACGCCGACGGTGATGGCGGTGAACTTCGTGAGCTACGCCTTCAACCTGAGCATCGGCTCGCTCATCGGCGGCGTTGGCTTCCGCTATCGCCTCTATTCACGGCTGGGGCTCAAGACCGGCGTCATCACCCGCATCGTCTCCATGAGCATGCTCACCAACTGGCTGGGCTACAAGCTGCTGGCCGGCTTCCTGTTCGTGGTGCACCCGATCGCGCTGCCGCCGTCGTGGCACATGGGCAATCACGGCCTGCAGTGGCTGGGCGTTGGCCTGATGGCCATTTCGCTGGGCTACATCGCCGCCTGTGCGCGCATGGGCAACCGCACCTGGGACTGGAAGGGCCACGAGCTCTACCTGCCGCCCTGGCGCATGGCCGTGCTGCAGATGATCATCTCCTGCGTCAACTGGAGCCTCATGGCCGGCATCATCTACGTGCTGCTCCAGCAGAAGGTTGTCTACACCGACGTGCTGACGGTATTGCTGGTAGGCGCCATTGCCGGCGTGGTGCTGCACGTACCGGCCGGCATCGGCGTGTTCGAAGCCGTCTTCATCGCGCTGCTGGGCCACCGCGTGCCCGAAGGCCAGTTGCTGGCCGCCTTGCTGGGCTACCGCGCCATTTACTACTTGGTGCCGCTGGGCATAGCACTGGTGATGTACGCCGGCATGGAGCTGCGCGCCCGCAAGGCGCCGCCCAAGGCCGCTCGCACCCGCGACCCAGCGCCTGCCTGACCACCATCAACAGGATTTCCATGAACCATTTCAACCCCTTCATGCTCTGGGCCGACTTCGCGATGAAGTCCACGCAGATGCTGGTGTCATCCGGCCAGGTCATCGGCCAGCGTGTGGACAGGATGGCCCGTGCGGGCGCCAACCCGAGCCCGCGCGACAGGAAGGAATTCGCGCTCATGGGGAGCGAAAAGGTCAAGGCGGCCACTGAATCGGGCCTGGCGGTTGCGGCGCGCATGCAGTCCGCCAACTGGGAGCTGATGGCCCGCGCCGGACAGCAATGGATGGCCAGCATGGGCGCCTTCGCTGCGCTGGGCAAAAGCCGCAACCTGGGCCAGGCGATGACGCGGCAGAACACCTTGTACAAGTCGCTGGTGCGCTCGGCCAAAACCAACTCGCAGCTGTCCGGCGACACGGCCCGCCTTGCACATGCTGCACTCAAGCCCGTGCACGCGGCGGCCACTGCCAATGCAAAGCGGCTGGGTAAATCCAGAAGCCGCCGCGCCGCCCGGTAACTACAGGCAAAGCAAGGGGCTATTGCCTCTTTGCCACACCATTCACTGTATATTCATCCAGTGAACACCAACGCCAAACTCGCCATCCTGGCCGACGCTGCGAAGTACGACGCGTCCTGCGCCTCCTCGGGCGGCAAGCCGCGCAATTCGCTGGACGGCAAGGGCATTGGCTCCAACGACGGCATGGGCATCTGCCACAGCTACGCGCCCGACGGCCGCTGCATCTCTCTGCTCAAGATCCTGCTGACCAACTTCTGCCAGTACGACTGCCTGTACTGCGTCAACCGCGTCACCAGCAACGTGCCGCGCGCCCGCTTCACGGTCGATGAGGTGGTGCAGCTCACGCTGGACTTTTACCGCCGCAACTGCATCGAGGGCCTGTTCCTGTCCAGCGGCATCATCCAGAGCCCCGACTACACGATGGAGCAGGTGGTCGAAGTGGCGCGCGTGCTGCGCGAGGAGCACGATTTCCGCGGCTACATCCACCTGAAGACCATTCCCGACGCGGCGCCCGAGCTGCTGCAGCGTGCCGGCCGGTACGCCGACCGCCTTTCCATCAACATCGAGCTGCCCACGCAGGAAGGCCTCACGGCACTCGCGCCGGAGAAGGACAGCGCCGCCATCAAGCGCTCCATGGCCCGGCTGCGCGTGCACATCGACGACGCCAAGGACGCAAAGCGCGATGCAATACGCGCACCCATCACCTCGCTGCTAGGCGCCCGGCCCAGGCGCGCCGTGGCGCCGCAGTTCGCCGCCGCCGGCCAGAGCACGCAGATGATCGTGGGCGCCGACGCAGCCGACGACGCCACCATCCTGTCGACCAGCGCCAACCTGTACGGCGCCTACCGCTTGAAGCGCGTCTACTACTCCGCTTTCAGCCCCATTCCCGACGCATCCAGTTCGTTGCCGCTGAAGGCGCCGCCCTTGGTGCGCGAGCACCGGCTCTACCAGGCCGACTGGCTGATGCGCTTCTACGGTTTCGCGCATGACGAGATCGCGCCGGTGGGCTCGGGCGGCATGCTGTCGCTGGAGATGGACCCCAAAATCGCCTGGGCGCTGTCGCACCCCGAGCGCTTCCCGGTCGACCTGAACATCGCACCGCGCGAGATGCTGCTGCGCGTGCCCGGCCTGGGGGTGAAGGCGGTCGAACGACTGCTGCTGGCCCGCCGCGTGCGACGTGTACGTGCCGACGACCTCAAGCGCCTGCGCGTGCCCACGCACAAGGTGCTGCCCTTCGTGGTGCTGGCCGACCACAAACCCTCGTGCGAAGAGAGCGCGCAGCTCTTTTCGCCACCGCCCAAAGCCGCGCTGCAGGGCGCGTTGTTTTAGGCGAGGCTGACCATGCTCGCGCGCCTGGCCAGCGAAACCGACCTCGCGGGTTTTCGCGCTGAAGCGCGCACGCTGCTGGCGCACCGGGTGCCGCCTGATGAAGTGCAATGGGAAACAGCGCACACGACCCGTGCCGACCTGTTCGCCGACCCAGCCACTGCCGATGCCGCCCGCCCGCCCAA
>CALRME020000180.1:0-6490 GCA_943369045.1 Sphingobacterium thalpophilum | reverse complement strand
CAGATGCGTGTGCTGGGCCGCTGGATGCGCATGATCACCATCCCCAACCAGTCGTCGGTCGCCAAGGCCTTCAACGAATTCGACGAAGCCGGGCGCATGAAGCCGTCGCCCTATTACGACCGCGTCGTGGACGTGATGGAAGAGCTGGTCAAGTTCACGCTACTCACGCGCGGTGTGTCGCCCTACCTCGTGGACCGCTACAGCGAGCGCAAGGAAAGCGGCGAGGCACTGATGAAGCGGGTCAACCAGGCCGCAATCTGAGCGCCACTGCGATCCGGCCATTTGATCCATATCACGCGCCAGCCACGACGAGGGCATACGCTGTACTGGCCCCGTAGCGGGTGACTTGAGATGATCAATATGAAAATCGAAGCTCCTGGCCTGCTGGCCCATCCGACACGCTACATTTTTTTCACTGGCAAAGGCGGTGTTGGAAAGACATCGATTTCAGCTGCCACGGCTTTGACTCTCTCTGACGCCGGCAAAAGTGTCCTGCTGGTCAGTACCGACGCAGCCTCGAACCTCGATGAGATGCTGGGCGTAGAGCTTCGGAACACGCCCGTCCCGGTGCCTTGCGCACCTGGCCTGTCCGTGCTGAACATTGATCCCGATACCGCCGCCGAGTCGTACCGGCAACGTGTGCTGGCGCAGATGGGCACGGGCGCGAGTTCAGCCGAGCTTGCCGCCGTGCGCGAGCAGCTCTCAGGTGCATGCACCACTGAAATCGCCTCTTTCGATGAGTTCGCGTCGCTGTTGTCCGGGGCTGGCGCGCAGTTCGACCACATCATCTTTGATACAGCGCCCACAGGACATACGTTGCGCCTGCTCAGCCTTCCCAAGGCATGGAGCGGCTTTCTCGGCGGCAACGATCGCGGAGCTTCGTGCCTGGGGCCGCACTCGGGTTTGAAGATGCAAGAGGCGCGCTTCAAGGCTGCGCTCGACGCGCTGTGCGATCCCGCACAGACGACGGTGGTTCTGGTGACGCGGCCCGATAAGGGCGCGATTTCCGAGGCCGCGCGCACGTCTCAGGAGCTGCGTACGATGGGCTTGAACAATCAGCGCCTCGTCGTCAATGGGGTGTTTCACGCCAGCGACCCGGCAGACGCCGTCGCCGCTTCCATCGAGGCCCTGGGGCAACAGGCACTGGCGCAGATGCCTGCATCGCTGGGCGCATTGCCGCAGGATCACGTGCCCCTGCGCGCGTTCGACACGGTCGGCCTGCCGGCCTTGCGCGCGCTCCTGCAAACGGAAGTTGCGGCTCCCTCCCCTGCCATGGCCTCGCCTGCCGAACGGCCCGGGCACCCGGGCCTCGATGCGCTGGCTGATGAGTTGGCGAGCGCCGGGCACGGTTTGATCATGGTCATGGGGAAAGGCGGCGTGGGCAAGACGACGGTTGCCGCAGCCCTCGCCATTGGACTTACGCAGCGTGGCAAGACAGTGCATCTGAGCACCACCGATCCCGCCGCGCATCTTGCGGCAACCCTGGACGGCGCAGTCCCGGGGCTGCGGGTGGACCGTATCGACCCCAAGCTTGAGACGCAGCGCTACATCGACAAGATCATGGCGGCGAAGTCGCCCGGGCTCGATGCCCAGGAACAGGCGCTGCTGCTCGAAGACCTGCGCTCGCCGTGCACGGAGGAAGTAGCGGTCTTTCACGCGTTTTCGCGCATCGTGAGCGAGGCGCGAAGTGCCTTCGTGGTACTGGACACCGCCCCGACCGGCCATTCGCTGCTTCTGATGGATGCGACCGGTGCCTATCACCGGCAAATGATGCAGGAGTACCAGGGCCGGGGCGCCGCACACGTGGTCACACCCCTGATGCGGTTGCAGGACGCTGCATACACGAAGATCATTCTTGTGACGTTGCCCGAGGTGACGCCTGTATCGCAGGCTGCAGCCTTGCAGGACGACCTGCGCCGCGCGGGCGTCGAAACCTATGCATGGGTTCTCAACAAGAGTGTCATGGCTGCCGGAACGCAGGACCGCTTGCTTGCGGCGCGGCTGGAAGGCGAGCGCAAGCAGATGGATCGGATGGAGGGTGGCTTGGCCCGCCGCCTGTTCGTCCTGCCTTGGCTGGTCCGCCCCCCGATCGGCTTGGCCGAACTGTCCATGCTGGTCAGTTCGGTCCGGTGAACTTGCAGCGGGTGCCCTTTCAGCCCGGCTCAAGCACCAGCCGGTAACCCACCGCCGTCTCCGTCAGCAGGTGGCGCGGCTGGGCCGGGTCGGCTTCGAGCTTTTGCCGCAGGTGGCCCATGTAGATGCGCAGGTAGTGGTTCTGCTCCACGTGCGAAGGGCCCCAGACCTCGCGCAGCAGCTGCCGGTGCGTGAGCACCCGGCCGGCGTTGGCGGCCAGGGTGGAGAGCAGGCGGTATTCGATGGGCGTGAGGTGCACTTCGGCGCCGGCCAGCCGCACCACGCGCGCCACGCGGTCCAGCTCCACATCGCCAAAGCGCAGCACCGGCTCGGTTTCCTGCTCGCCGGCGGCCGCGCGCGGACGCCGCAGGTTGGCGCGCACCCGGGCCAGCAGCTCGCCCGTACCAAAGGGCTTGGTCAAGTAGTCGTCGGCGCCGGCGTCCAGGGCGGCGATCTTGTCGGTCTCGTCGGCGCGGGCCGACAGCACGATGATGGGCACGGCCGACCAGCCGCGCACGTCGCGGATCAGGTCGAGCCCATCGCCATCGGGCAGTCCCAGGTCAAGTACCAGCAGGTCGGGCTTGCGCGTGCCCGCCTCGGCCAAGCCACGCTGCAGCGTGGCCGCCTCGTGCACCTGCCAGCCCTCAGCCTCCAGCGCAGCGCGCACGAAGCGGCGGATCTGCGGCTCGTCTTCGATGATGACGGCGACTGGGGAGGGGCTGTTCATGCAGGACTGTTCATGGTGGTGCGGGCTCGGCCGACGGCGGTGCGCGCCGGGGCAGGCGGATGGTGAATTCTGCGCCACCGCCGGCAGCGTTGGCCGCGCTGATCTCGCCCCGGTGTGCATCGACCACTGCCTTGCAGATGGCCAGCCCCAGCCCAACACCGGGCTTGGCCGATTCAGCCTCGCCACGGGTGAATTTCTCGAACAGCGCCTGCTCGTGGCCCTTGAGCGCCGGCGGCAGGCCAGTGCCGTGGTCACGCACGGTGACCACCATGTGCGCCGGCGTGGCGTGCGCCGCGACCACCAGCGGCGGCGCGCCGTACTTGGCCGCGTTCTCCAGCAGGTTGACCAGGACGCGCTCGATCAGCGCCGCGTCGAATTCCACCCGAGGAAGGCCCGCGTCGACTTCGGTGCGAACGGCCAGGCCGCCCAGGGCCGGACGCGCGGCCCGGATGGCCGAGCCCACCACCTCTTCAACCGACTGCCACTCCAGCCGCAGGTTGACGGCACCGCTTTGCAGGCGCGCCATGTCCAGCAGGTTGTTGACCAGCGCATTGAGCTCGCGCGCCTGGTCGGCCAGGGCCTGGGCGGTCCCGGCCTGCGCGCCGGCCAGCGGCGGCTGCGAGCGCTGCAGGGTTTCGGCCAGGCCGATGAGCGCCGTGAGCGGCGTGCGCACGTCGTGCGATATGGCGGCCAGCAGCGCGTTTCGCAGTTTCTCGGACTCCATCTCCACCACCGCCTGCTGGGCGATGTCGACGTAGTGCACCCGCTCAAGCGCGATTGCAATCTGGCGCGCCAGCGTGTCGAGTTGCTGCAGTTGCTCCGGTATCAACAGCCAGCGCGGTTGCGAGGGCCGCAGCGCGAGCACACCCCGCACGCGCATGGGCGCCTTCAGTGGGACGTAGTGCCAAGTCTGTGCGGCGAGTGTGGATGTCGCCAGGCCGGCCGGCTGCGCGTTGCGAAAAGCCCAGTCGGCCACGCTGGCGTCGTAGCCTTCGGGCGGGGACTCGGCCGGCGCAAGCTGGTCGTGCGCATCGGTGACAAGTACCAGCGCCTGCCCGCCGAAGTTGCGCATCACAGCGGCGGAACCGAGTTCCACCACCTGCGAGGCCAGCAGCGCCCCCGACAGCTCGCGTGTCAACTCGAACAGCGACTGCGCGCGGCGCTCACGGCTGGACGAAATGCGCGCCTGGAAGCGCAGGCCGGCCGTGAGCTGGCCGGTGAGCAGGCCCACCAGCAGCATGACGGCGAAAGTCACCAGGTATTGCACGTCGCTGACGGCGAACGACAGCCGCGGCGCCACGAAGAAAAAGTCGAAAGCCGCCACATTCAGCACCGCCGCCAGGGCTGCCGGCCCGCGCCCGAACTTCACGGCCACGCCCACCGTGCCGAGCAGGTACAGCATGACGATGTTGGCAAGGTCCAGGTAACCGTGCAACGGCGTGGCCGCCAGCGTGATCGCCAGGCATGCGGCAAGCGGCCAGGCGTAGCGCGGCCAGGCTTCGTGCCAGGCGACCTCGGTATCTTCGGCGGGCGGGCGTTGCACCACACGGCCCAGGCGCCGCGCGCTATCGGCGTGGCCGACTTCAACGATGTCCATGGCGGGCGCCAGTTCCGCCAGTTGCCGCGCCAGGGAGCTGCCGCCCAGGCGCCACGGCAACCTGGCCGGCCGGGCCCGGCCCACGACAAACATGGCGCAGTTGAGTTTTTGCGCATGCGCGACCAGCTCGGCGGCGGTGTCGCCGCCGGCCAGCACCGCGGTCTGCGCGCCCAGTTCCTCGCCCAGCTTGAGCACGGCCAGGATGCGGTCGCGCCTGGCCACATCCAGCCGCTGCAGCTGCGGCGTCTCCACATAGGCCACATGCCAGCGCACGTTCAGCTGGCCGGCAAGCCGCGCCGCTGCGCGCACCGTCTGCTCGGCGCCTTCGCGCGCGCCCACGCAGGCCAGCAGCGCTCCCTCGGTGTTCCATACCGGCGCAATCGACTGCTCGATGCGGTAGCTGCGCACGTCGTCTTCCACGTGATCGGCCGTCCGTCGCAGCGCGATTTCGCGCAGGGCAATCAGGTTGCCCTTGCGGAAGAAGTTCTGCGCGGCGCGCTCGGCCTGTTGTGGCAGGTAAACCTTGCCGGCCTGCAGCCGCGATATGAGCTCGTCGGGCGTCACGTCCACCAGGATCACCTCGTCGGCGCCGTCCAGCACCGTGTCGGGCACCGTCTCGTGAACGCGGATGCCGGTGATGGCGCCCACGGTGCCGTTGAGGCTTTCCAGGTGCTGCACGTTCATCGCCGACCAGACGTCGATGCCGGCGTCCAGCAGCTCCTGCACGTCCTGCCAGCGCTTGGGGTGGCGCGAGCCTTCCACGTTCGAATGCGCCAGTTCGTCGACCAGCAGTACCGCGGGCCGGCGCGCCAGGGCGGCGTCGAGGTCGAATTCGCGCAGCGTGCGGCCGCGGTACTCGATCTCCTTTTGCGGCAGCTGCGGCAGGCCGGCCAGCAGTTGCGCAGTCTCGCTTCGCCCATGCGTCTCCACCAGGCCGGCCAGCACGTCGCGGCCGGCCTTGAGCTCACGCTGCGCGGCGCTGAGCATGGCGTAGGTCTTGCCCACCCCCGCGCTGGCGCCAAAATAGATGCGCAGCTTGCCCTTGCGTTCTTGGGCATCGCCCTCGCGCAGTTGCGCCAGCAACAGGTCGGGGTCGGGCCGCGAATCGGGAGCGTAGGCCACGTTGTCAGCAGGTCGGATGGGGCATCATGGGCGAGCTTACCGAAGCCGCCATAAAAAAGGGATAAAAAGCAGCATGCGCGTGCGACTGACCACACACTGTTTGCCGGCCGTACTGGCCCTTGTGTCGCAGGCGCATGCGGCAGGGGGCCACCACGCGGTGGACGATGCCGCCATTCTCGATCCCGGCCGCTGCCAGCTAGAAACATGGGCCGAGCGCGAGAACGGCGGCAATCGAAGCCTTTTCCACATCGGATCGGCCTGCCGGGTGGGGGCCGTGGAGCTGGGCCTGAGCGCGGACCGCTCGCGCTTTTCGGGCGCGCCTTCGGTCAGCGCCCAGGGCGCCCAGATCAAGTGGGCCCATCCCCTGTCTAAAACCATCGCCGCAGGCGTGGTCGTCTCGGCCGCCTGGCAGAACACGGCGCCGCGCTTTGCCGGCACGACGCTGGTGTTCCCGATGACCTGGCAGGCCAGCCCCACTCTCATGGTTCACCTGAACCTGGGGCGCGATTTCAAGCGCCAGGAGAGCGACACGCCACGCAATGGCCTGGCGCTGGAATGGAGCCCGTCCAAAAGCTGGTCATTCGTGGCTGAGCGCTTTCGCGAGGGCAATACGGGTTCCTGGCGCGCCGGTGCCCGCTACTCACTGGACAACGGCATCAGCCTGGACATCAGCCATGCCCGGGGCGTGACCAGCGGGGCGCCGCGCTGGTGGGCGGCAGGCCTGAGCTGGGAGTTCGGCCGCTGAGTATCAGCGCAGCGCCGCCAGCGCGAGATTCAGCCGCAGCACGTTCACGCGCGGCTCGCCCAGGATGCCCAGCAGCGGCGCCTCGGTCTGCTGCGCGACCAGCGCCTTCACCTTGTCGGCCGGCAGATTGCGCAGCCGCGCCACGCGTGCCACCTGGTACTGCGCT
>CALRME020000179.1:0-6497 GCA_943369045.1 Sphingobacterium thalpophilum | reverse complement strand
GGGAGCCCATTCGTTTCCACGTGCCATGCAGGCATCGTAACGCGTTGCGCAAAGGCCGGGGCCGCACTACGATGGCCGACCCGCGGAGGTTTCCCCATGCCACAGCTCATCGTGTCGGTCGAAGGCGTCGAAATCAAGCACGTGCACCTCACGCGGGACCGCACCACGCTGGGCCGAAAGGCCGACAACGACATCGTGCTGGACAACCTGGTGGTCAGCGGCAGGCACTGCGTGTTCGAGCTCAAGGGCCTGGCCGACGTCTACCTGGAAGATCCAGGCAGCACCAACGGCACCTTCATCAACAACCAGCGGGTCAAGCGCCAGCGCCTGCACGACGGCGAGGTGATCGCCATCGGCAATTTCCGCATCCAGTACCTGCAGGCTTCGGCGGCCTCGGGCTTTCACGAAACCGCGGCTTTCAGGCCCGACGCCTACGCCACCGCGGCGCTGCACGCCAGCTTCCAGGTGCTCAACGGCTCGTCGGCCGGGCTGGAGATGCCGGTGGTCAAGGCCGTGACCACCTTCGGCAAACCGGGGGTGGCGGTGGTGGCCGTCTCGCACCGCCGCGACGGCTACTACGTGGCGCACCTCGAAGGGCCTGTGCCCGCCACACTCAACGGCGACGCACTGACGGCCGACGCGGTGCTGCTGTCCAGCCACGACGTGCTGGAGCTCGCAGGCACGCGGATGCTATTTGTCCTGGAGAAGATGTAGGGCCAGCAGCTCGTAGGAACGCAGCCGCGCGGCGTGCTCGAACATGTTGGAGGTGATCATCAATTCGTCGGCGCCGGTGCGCGAGATGAAGGCCTGGACCTGCTGCTTGACGGTCTCCGGCGCACCGATGGCGGCGCAGGACAGCACGGTTTCCAGCAAGGCCCGCTCCTGCGGCCCTGCATTCTCGAAGAAGCCCTTGACCGGAGGCGGCAGGCGCCCCGGGCGGCCGCTGCGCAGGTTGACGAAGGCCTGCTGCCATGAGGTGGCGCGGAATCGTGCCTCTTCGTCCGTGTCGGCGGCAAAGACGTTGAAGCCCAGCATCACGTGCGGCTTGTCCTGCTGCGCCGAGGGCTTGAAGTTCTCGCGGTAGATCTCGATGGCTTGCATCATCTGCTGAGGCGCGAAATGCGACGCGAAGGCAAAGGGCAGGCCCAGGTGGGCCGCCAGCTGGGCCCCAAACAGGCTGGAACCCAGAATCCACACCGGCACCTTCAGTCCCCGGCCCGGCACGGCGCGCACGCTCTGGCGCGGCTCATCGGACATGAAGTCCATCAGCTCGACGACGTCGCGCGGGAATTCGTCGGCATCCGATGTCAGGTTGCGGCGCAGGGCGCGGGCCGTGACCTGGTCGGAGCCGGGCGCGCGGCCCAGGCCGAGGTCGATGCGGCCGGGGAAAAGCGACTCCAGCGTGCCGAACTGCTCGGCGATGACCAGCGGCGAATGGTTGGGCAGCATGATGCCGCCGGCGCCCACGCGTATGGTTTTGGTGCCGGCCGCGACATGGCCGATTAATACGGAAGTAGCTGCGCTGGCAATGCCAGGCATGCCGTGGTGCTCGGCCAGCCAGTAACGCTGGAAGCCCCAGCGCTCGGCATGTTGCGCCAGGTCCAGCGTGTTTCGGAAGGACTGGGCGGCGGTGCTGCCCTCGGTGACGGGGGAGAGGTCGAGCACGGAAAAGGGAATCATCCCGTGCATTTTGGGGCTGAGGGCAAAACCGCAAGGCCTGCAAGGCCGGGAATGGCGCGTGGGGCTTGGCGGGCGCGCCCGGATTGAATCACAATCAACGCATGGGACTCATTAACAAGCTGTTCGGGCGCGACAAGTCGGCCCGCAACTCCGTGCCGGCTTCGGGCTTCGAGGACAGCGACAGCACCACCGACAGCGAGGGGCCCAAAAGCGCGCCCCGCCGCGAGCTGGTCCAGGTGGTGCTGCGCGACACCATGCGCAAGCACGGCATTCCGTCGGACTGGATCGACTGCCGCATCCTGTCTGTGGTCAGCAAGCGTTCCACCCCCGGCATGCACGTGCAGCTGCTGGTGCGCAAGGGCGACGAAACCCTGCTGACCTACGTTCATGCCTTCCAGGCCAGTTTCCTGACCGAGATCGAACGTTTCGATTCCAACGCATCGGACTGGATGCTCAGCCTGTGCTGGCAGTTCGAGGGCAACGGTGTGACCCAGAAGGACATGCCCAACCCGGCGCTCTGGACCTCGTCGCGTCCCTCGGCGCCCGGCGCCCTTGGCGGCGTGGCTGCACCTGCGGACGCCACCGGCATCCTGGGCGAGGACAGCCAGAGCGATGACGACGAGCTGTCGCAGGACCTGGCCGCGCTGTTTGCCATCCGCGATGCGGCGCTCACTGGCACCGCGCCGCTGGAAGACGAAGGGCATGCCGATTTCGAGGCCACCCGCCCGGGCGAAGATCCACCGCCTTCGGTTCGCAAGAAGCGCTGACCCGACCGGTCAGCGCAGGCCCGTCACACCACGTTCGCGCAGGTAGCGCAGGGCGCCGGGATGAAAGGGCACCACCGTGTTGTTGCCCGCGTTCTCCGCGCGCGTCGGCCGTGCCGAGGCATGGATGGCCGCCGGGTCGGCCGCGCCCAGCACGGTGCGGGTGATCCAGTAGGCGTCGGCCTCGGGCAGGTCCTTGTGCGCCATGATGAAGTTCCACGCCGCCACGCTTTGCAGCGGCGCAGCCTGCCCGCGATAGGTGCCGGCCGCCACGGTGGCGGGGCTCAGGAAGGGAAAGCGGCCCAACATGGCGCCGCGCTCGTCGGTGCTCAGCCCGAACACCACCGCATCGGCCGCATCGGCGACCTGCTTGATGGCCGGAATGGGCAGGGCCGCGCCTTGCCACAGCGCATCGATACGGCCGGCCAGCAGGTCGGCTGAAAGTTCGGCCGGCGAGCCGGTCACCACCTGGGTTTGCAGCTTCACGGCATCTGCCAGGCCCTTGAAAAAGCTTTCGGCCGGGCCGCCTGCCGGCCCCCCGCCCACTCGCTTTCCGGCCCGCTGGCGCAGCCCGGCCAGGCCGCTGGCCTTGAGAACGACGATCTGGAATGAGGTCTCGTACATCGGGAACAGGGCGCGCACGTTGGCGTGCTTCTTTCCACCAGTCCATGCCGCGCTGCCGTTGACCGCTTCGAAGGCCGTGCCCAGGAAGGCGGTGCCCAGGCGCTGGGGCTCCGCATCAACCTTGCGCAGGTTCTCGATCGATCCCGTGGATTCGAGCGCCTGCGCCTTGAGGCCATTGGCCGAGAGCCAGGCCGCGACGCCCTGCGCATAAGGCAGGAAGGCGCTGCCCTGGCCGGCGGAATAGATGCCCACTTCGGCCAGCGTCGGACGCGGCGGTGGGGCCGGCGGGACAGAGGTGGCGCAGGCGGCCAGCAATGCCGCGGGGCCGGCGGCAAGAACCAGGTGTCGTCGTTTCAGGTCCATCTTGTTTCTCCTCGGTTTCAATCATTCTTGACGCGTTGCCCCAATGCGGCAAGCGCTAAAGCCGCATCAGGTCAGTCGCTGTGGGAATGTTCCTGCCTGCCCAGCCGCACGACGGTGACGCCGGGCCGCAGCTGGCGCAGCGACGGCATCACCAGCACGCAGTCGTCGTAGGGCGTGAGCACGGGTTCCCCGTCGTTGAATGCGATGGGTGTGCCGGCTTTCGCAATGACCTCGCCACCGGTGAAGTCCGCCATGAACCTGAAGTCCATCGAACGCGCCACCACCTGGTGCGTCACGGTGACGGCGGGATGGTCCGCAGCTTCCTGCAGCCACCAGTGGGCGGGCAGGTCTTCGGGCGCGAGCGAGCCGGCGGTCACCAGGAAGCGTGCCAGCACGTTGCGCGCATGGTCAAGCGACGAAACAGCCCAGTGCTGGCCGGCCTCGAGCAGCAGCGAGGTTCGCGGCGCGTGAAGCCGGACGCGGCCGGCGTAGTCGCGCAGGCGCGTCCCTTGCGCATGTCCCTTGTCGGCAACGATTCGCCCGGCGCCGCCCAGGCGCCGGGCGAAGGCGATGTCGTGCCCGAGCAGGCCCGTGATCAGCAGGGGCGTGCAGGGCTCGTGCATGGAATGCAGGTCCAGCAGGTGGGTGCTGCGGTCGGCGAACGGGCGAATCTCCCGCGCGCGCCGCAGCTCGGCGCTCTGGCGCGGGCCATCGAGCACATCGGCGCTCCAGACGCGGTTGAAGTCCTCGTCGATGAAGCGCGACGCGTCGGGCCGGCTGGCATCAAAGCGTGCAAACGCCTCGACATTGCAAAACGCCACCGTGATGCGGCCCCGCCGCGGCACCGTGCCGCGGGCCAGCAGTTCATCGAGCGCGATGGCGCCCGAATACTCGTTGCCGTGCACCAGTGCGGTCAGCAACACCTCGGGGCCGGGTTCGATCGAGCCGCGCTCCTGCACCCAGGCCACGCCGGTAGCGGACTCATGCCAGCCGGACAGGTCGGGCGGCGCGAGTTCGACCGGGTGGGGTGCCGCCACCGCCATCACGAGGTGGCGCCGCCGGCCACGGCCTGGTTGACCACACCGCGCACGCGCGCCGTCTCAGCGCGGACGAAGTCGCTCAATGCCTTCTGGCTGCCGCCTTCGTTGCTCACGCCGGCCTTCTGCAGCTTCTCCCACACCTCCTTGTCGCGCAGCACTTCATTGAGCTCCTTGTTCAGGCGTGCCGTCATGGCCGCGGGCAGTTTCGAAGGGCCGAACAGGCCGAACCAGACGTTCATGTCGTAGCCCTTGAGCCGGGGGTTGTCGCCGAGCGGCGGAATCTGCGGCGCCGCCCGCGAGCGGGTGGGCGTGGTCACGCCCAGCGCAACCATCTTGCCGGATTCGATGTGCGGCATGGCCGACGAAAGCACGAACACGCCGAATTCGATGTTGCCGCCCAGCACGTCCTGCACCATCTGCGCGGCGCCGCGATAGGGAACATGGCGGAAGGTGGTGCCGGCCTTGAGGTTGATCAGTTCACCCGACACATGCAGTGGTGTGCCCACGCCCGAGGAGGCGAAGTTCAGCTTGTTGGGCTCCTTGCGGGCCCGGGCCAGGGCCTCGTCCAGCGTCTTGACGCCAAGCTTTGGGCTGGCCACAAACACCATGGGTGTGACGCCGATCATGCCCACGGGTGCCAGGTCGGTCTCGCCGTTGTATTTGACCGCCGTATTGAACAGGCGCGCGATCGAGACCTCACTGCCCGAGCCCAGCAGCAGCGTGTAGCCGTCGGGCTGGGCACTGACCACCTTTTGCGCGCCTATGGTGCCGCCGGCGCCACCCACGTTCTCCACCACCACCGGGGTGCCCAGGCGCTTTGACAGCGGCTCGGCCACAATGCGCGCCACCAGGTCCACGCTGCCACCGGCCGGGTAGCCGACCACCAGGGTGATGGGGCGGGCGGAAGGCCAGGCCGCCTGGGCTTGTGCCGCGAGCGGCAAGGCGGCCGCCAGGCCCATGGCTGCCGCGCAGAAGGCGAAGCTGCGGCGTGAGATCGGACGCGGAACGAGTCGGTGTTTCATGAAGGCTCCTTGTAGGTGGAGCCCAGTCTAGGAACGGCCAAAGACCGGCGTATGCGCAATGCGCATGCGCCAATGCAGCTTTTCTCAGCCGGGGATGCTGGCCTGCCAGATGCGCTCGACCAGCGTGTTGCGGGCGCTGCGCGGCCGGTACAGGCGGATCTCGAAACGGATGGCCAGACCGTGCTTGTCGGCCAGGGCGAGCCGGCCGGCTTTCAGGTCGGCTGCGACCAGGGCGCGCGGCAGCCAGGCCACCCCTTCGCCCTGCAGTGCCTGCTCGTGCAGCGACTCGGCGAAGTCTGATTCAGCGGCCAGGTTCAGGTGCAGTTCACGCCGGTCGCGAGCCAGTCCGTCCTGCAGGATCTGGCTGAGCGCGAGCGTAGGCGAGTAGCCCAGCATGCGCACCGGCTTGCTCGCGGTGCCGGGCAGTGTGTGCGAAGGTTTGCCGCCGGCGCGTGCCTGGCTGACTGCGACCAGTTCGTCCGTGCCCACGGCCATGCCCTCGAACTGCTGCTCATCGAGCACCAGCGGCAGGCGAGGGTGGGTGAACGAGAGCAGGAAGTCGGCCGCGCCCTGCTCCAGCGCCGTCGCGCCCTCATGGATGGAGCCGGTGATGATGCGCAGCCGGAATTCGCCCGTTGCCTTGCGCACATGCGCCAGCCATTGGGGCACTGCGGTGCGCGAGAGCGTCCGCCCGGTGGCCAGCGTGACCCAGTCCAGGCCGCCCTGCGTGTGGCGGATGCGCCCGCGCACGTCGCCCAGGCCCGCCACCGCACGACGCGCCACCGGGAGGACCTCTTCACCCGCCGGCGTCAGGCCCAGCGGCACGCCCGAGCGGTTGAGCAGGTCGGCGCCGACCCACAGTTCCAGCGCGCGGATGCGGCGCGAAAACTGCGGCTGGGTCACGTGGCGCAGCTGGGCGGCGCGCGAGAAGCTGCGCTCCCGCGCCAGCGCGATGAAATCTTCTAGCCATTTGTGGTCCATGGATGAGCTCTTTTCACCTTCAA
>CALRME020000178.1:0-6580 GCA_943369045.1 Sphingobacterium thalpophilum | reverse complement strand
GTTTTCGGTTCCTCGTTTTCATCCAAGTCGAGGAGAAGAATTCCATGCTGATCGGGGTCCCGAAGGAAACCGCGCCGGGCGAAAAGCGCGTCGCCACGGTCCCGGACGTGGTTGAGAAACTCGTCAAGCTGGGCTTCTCGGTGGCCGTGGAAAGCGGTGCCGGAGATGCCGCCAACCTCGACGACGATGCCTACCGCGCTGCCGGCGCTGCCATAGTGCCCGATGCCGCCGCAGTCTGGGGCCAGTCGGACATCGTGTTCAAGGTCCGGCCGCCCAGCCCGCAGGAAGTGGATCTTCTGCGCGAAGGCGGCACGCTGATCGGCTTCGTCTGGCCCGCGCAGAACCCCGAGCTGATGCAGCAGCTCGCCGGCAGGAAAGCCACCGTGCTGGCCATCGACGCGCTGCCGCGCACGCTTTCGCGCGCCCAGAAGATGGACGCACTGACCTCGCAGGCCGGCGTCGCCGGCTACCGCGCCGTCATCGAGGCTGCCAATGCCTTCGGGCGTTTCTTCAATGGCCAGATCACGGCCGCGGGCAAGGTGCCACCGGCCAAGGTGTTCATCGCCGGCGCCGGTGTCGCCGGCCTGGCCGCCATCGGCACCGCTGCCAGCCTGGGCGCGATCGTGCGCGCCAACGACACGCGCGCCGAAGTGGCCGACCAGGTGGTCTCCCTGGGCGGTGAATTCGTCAAGGTCGACTACGAGGAAGAAGGCTCGGGCGGCGGCGGCTACGCCAAGGTCATGAGCGAGGGCTTCCAGCAGGCCCAGCGCGAGATGTACGCCAAGCAGGCGCGCGAGGTCGACATCATCATCACCACGGCCCTGATCCCCGGCAAGCCCGCGCCCCGGCTGATCACCGCTGAAATGGTGCAAAGCATGAAGCCGGGCAGCGTGATCGTCGACATGGCGGCCGAGCAGGGCGGCAATTGCGAACTCACCGAGCCCGGCCAGGCCGTGGTCAAGCATGGCGTGACCATCGTCGGTTACACCGACCTGGTCAGCCGGCTGGCGCGGCAGTCCTCGACGCTGTATTCGACCAACCTGTTCCGGCTGGCCGAAGAGCTGTGCAAGACCAAGGACGGCGTGATCAACGTCAATATGGAAGACGACGCGATCCGCGGCCTGACTGTGGTCAAGGACGGCGGCATCACCTGGCCGGCGCCCCCGCTCAAGCCTGCGGCGGTGCCGGCGGCCAAGCCGGCCGCCGCCGCGCCTGCCGCCAAAAAGGGCCATGGCCATGGCGCGCCCAGTGAGCCGATGGCGGCCAACAAGCTGGCGATCATGTTCGGTGTGGCCGCCGCGCTGTTCTGGTTCGTCGGCGCCAACGCGCCCACTGCCTTCCTGGGCCACTTCACCGTTTTCGTGCTGGCCTGCTTTGTCGGCTACATGGTGGTGTGGAACGTGACGCCGGCGCTGCACACGCCTTTGATGAGCGTGACCAACGCCATCTCCAGCATCATCGCCATCGGCGCTCTGGTGCAGATCGCGCCGCCGCTGGCGGGCGGCATGGGGGTTGACCCGTGGATACGCTGGCTGGCCGTTGGCGGCATCGTGCTCACTGCGGTGAACATGTTCGGCGGTTTCGCCGTGACGCAGCGCATGCTGGCCATGTTCCGCAAGTAGGAATCAGAAAATCATGTCTGCAAACCTGGCAACCGGCGCCTACATCGGCGCCATCATCCTCTTCATCCTCAGCCTGGGCGGCCTGTCCAACCCCGAGACCGCGCGCCGCGGCAACCTGTTCGGCATGCTTGGCATGGGGCTGGCTGTGCTGGCCACCGTGTTCGGCCCGCGCGTGACGGCGGCCGGCCTCCCCTGGATCGTCGCTGCGCTCGTGGCGGGTGGCGGCATCGGCCTTTATGCAGCCCGGGTCGTCAAGATGACGCAGATGCCCGAGCTGGTCGCGCTGATGCACAGCCTGGTCGGCCTGGCCGCCTGCCTGGTCGGCTTCGCCAGCTACATCGACGCATCGCATCCGCTTTCCGGCGCCGAAAAGACCATCCACGAACTGGAAATCTACGTCGGCATCCTGATCGGCGCAGTGACCTTCTCGGGCTCGCTCATCGCTTTCGGCAAGCTGAACGGAAAAATTGGCGGCAAGCCACTGCTGCTGCCCGGGCGGCACTGGCTCAACCTGGCCGGCCTGCTCTTGGTGGTGTGGTTCGGCCGCGCGTTCATCAACGCGCCCGATATCGCTTCGGGCATGACGCCGCTGCTCATCATGACCGCGATCGCGCTGCTGTTCGGCATCCACATGGTGATGGCGATCGGCGGGGCGGATATGCCGGTGGTGGTCTCCATGCTCAACAGCTATTCGGGCTGGGCGGCGGCGGCGACGGGCTTCATGCTGTCCAACGACCTGCTGATCGTCGTCGGCGCACTGGTCGGTTCTTCCGGCGCCATCCTGTCCTACATCATGTGCCGGGCGATGAACCGCAATTTCATCAGCGTGATTGCAGGCGGCTTCGGCGGCGGCGCGCCGCCGCCTGCGGCCAAGGGCGACGCGGCGGCGCAACCCGTGGGCGAGGTCTCTCCCATCAGCGCGCTGGAAACCGCGGAAATGCTCAAGGACGCCAAGAGCGTGATCATTGTTCCCGGTTACGGCATGGCAGTGGCGCAGGCGCAGCACACGGTTTACGAGATCACCAAACTGCTGCGCGAGAAGGGTGTGAACATCCGCTTTGGCATCCACCCGGTGGCGGGCCGCATGCCGGGCCACATGAACGTGTTGCTGGCCGAAGCCAAAGTGCCTTACGACATCGTGATGGAAATGGACGAACTCAATGAGGACTTCCCGGCCACCGACGTCGCGATGGTCATCGGCGCCAACGACATCGTGAACCCCGCCGCGCAGGACGACCCGGGGAGTCCCATCGCCGGCATGCCGGTGCTGGAGGTGTGGAAGGCCAGGACGTCCATCGTCATGAAGCGAAGCATGGCCTCTGGCTATGCCGGGGTCGATAACCCGCTGTTCTACAAGGAAAACAACCGCATGCTCTTTGGCGATGCCAAGAAGATGCTGGACGAGGTTCTGGCCGCGCTCAAGGCCTGAAAACCGGCTGAAATAGAGTCCACACTCTCAAGATTCCTAGGGAAAACACAATTCCCGCCTGACGGCCCGCGCGACACAATCGCCGGGCCGTTAATCGTTTGGATACTGGAGAAGACAAAAATGAGTGATCGTCCCTGGCTGAGTTCCTATTCACCCGGTGTGCCCGCCGACATCGACGCCTCGCAGTACCCCTCGCTGGTCGCCCTGATGGAGGAAAGCTTCCAGAAGTACGCCAGCCGCGTGGCTTACAGCTTCATGGGCAAGGACGTCACCTTCGGGCAGACCGATTCGCTCAGCGCTGCCTTTGCCGTCTACCTGCAGGGCCTGGGCCTGGCCAAGGGCGACCGGGTCGCCATCATGATGCCCAACGTGCCCCAGTACCCGGTGGCCGTGGCCGCCATCCTGCGCGCCGGCTATGTGGTGGTCAACGTCAACCCGCTGTACACGCCGCGCGAACTCGAGCACCAGCTCAAGGACTCGGGCTCCAAGGCGATTGTCATCATCGAGAACTTCGCCAACACGCTGGAGCAGTGCATCGCCGCCACGCCGGTCAAGCACGTGGTGCTGTGCGCCATGGGCGACCAGCTGGGGCTGCTCAAGGGCGCGCTGGTGAACTACGTGGTTCGCAGCGTCAAGAAAATGGTGCCGGCCTTCAACCTGCCCGGCGCCGTGCGCTTCAACGACGCCGTTGCCCAGGGCACGCGCGGCACGTTGAAAAAGCCGGTGATCTCGGCTGACGACGTGGCCGTGCTGCAGTACACGGGCGGCACCACCGGTGTTTCCAAGGGCGCCGTGCTGCTCCATCGCAACGTGATTGCCAACGTCCTGCAGTCCGAAGCCTGGAACGAGCCGGTGATGAAGCAGGTGCCTGCCAACGAGCAGCCTACCGGCGTCTGCGCCCTGCCGCTGTACCACATCTTCGCCTTCACGGTCGGCATGATGCTGTCCATGCGCAATGGCGGCAAGCTGATCCTGATCCCCAATCCGCGTGACCTGCCTGCCGTGCTCAAGGAATTGTCCAAGCACACCATCCACAGCTTCCCGGCGGTCAACACGCTGTTCAACGGCCTGGCCAACCATCCTGATTTCAACACCGTCAACTGGAATAACCTGAAGATTTCGGTGGGCGGCGGCATGGCGGTGCAGGGCGCCGTGGCCAAGCTCTGGCTGGACAAGACCGGCTGCCCGATCTGCGAAGGCTATGGCCTGTCCGAGACCAGCCCCTCGGCCAGCTGCAACCCGACCACGAGCAAGGAATACACCGGCACCATCGGCGTCCCCCTGCCCAGCACGTACTTCAAGCTGCTCGACGATGACGGCAACGAGGTGCCGCTGGGACAGCCCGGCGAAATCGCCATCAAGGGCCCGCAGGTGATGGCGGGCTACTGGCAGCGCCCGGACGAAACCGCCAAGGTCATGACGCCGGACGGCTACTTCAAGAGCGGCGACATCGGCGTGGCCGACGAGCGCGGCTATTTCAAGATCGTTGACCGCAAGAAGGACATGATCCTGGTCAGCGGCTTCAACGTCTACCCCAACGAAATCGAGGACGTGGTTTCGGGTTGCCCGGGGGTGATGGAATGCGCCGCGGTCGGCGTCGTCGACGACAAGTCGGGCGAAGCCGTCAAGCTGGTCATCGTCAAGAAGGACCAGGAACTGACAGAAGCCAGGGTGCGCGAATACTGCAAGACCAACCTCACGGGCTACAAGCAGCCCAAGATCGTGGAGTTCCGCACCGAGCTGCCCAAGACCCCGGTGGGCAAGATCCTGCGCCGCGAGCTGCGCGACAAAAAATGAAAATGTAACGGCCGCGGCATGGCGCCTGCGGCCGGGTACTTTTCTTGCATGATGGCCGCCGTATGCTTCGCTTCCTGCTGACGCGCCTTTCGCTGGTCATCCCGACTTTCATCGGGATGACGCTGCTGGCGTTCTTCCTCATCCGCCTGGTGCCGGGCGATCCCATTGAAACCCTGGCTGGCGAGCGCGGCATTGACGCCGTGCGCCATGCCCAGCTGCTCAAGGAATACGGGCTGGACAAGCCCATCATGGTGCAGTACGGCATCTACATCGGCCGCGTGCTGCATGGTGACCTTGGCAAATCCATCATTACCCAGGAGCCGGTGCTGCGCGAGTTCCTCACGCTGTTCCCGGCCACCATAGAGCTGGCGGTGTGCGCCATCATCTTCGCGCTGGTGTTGGGCATACCTGCGGGCATCATTGCGGCGGTCAGGCGCAACTCGATCTTCGACCACGGTGTGATGGCCACCTCGCTGACCGGTTATTCGATGCCGATCTTCTGGTGGGGCCTGCTGCTGATCCTGCTGTTCTCTGTGCAACTGGGCTGGACGCCGGTGTCCGGCCGCATCGCCGTGCAGCACTACATCGAGCCGACGACCGGCTTCCTGCTGATCGACTCGCTGCTGACGGGCGACAAGGGCTCGTTCTGGTCCACCTTCAAGCACCTGATCCTGCCCACAATCGTGCTGGGCACCAACCCGCTGGCGGTGATCGCGCGCATGACGCGCTCGGCCATGCTGGAGGTGCTGGGCGAGGACTACATCCGCACTGCCCGGGCCAAGGGCCTGCCGCCCATGCGTGTGGTGGGCGTGCATGCTCTGCGCAACGCGCTGATCCCGGTGGTGACGGTCATCGGCCTGCAGGTGGGTGTGCTGTTCACCGGCGCCATCCTGACCGAAACCATCTTCTCGTGGCCGGGCGTGGGCAAGTGGCTGATCGAGGCCATCAACCGGCGCGACTATCCGGTGCTGCAGGGCGGCATGCTGCTGCTGGGCGTGGTGGTGATGGTGGTGAACCTGCTGGTGGACGTGACCTACGGCATCATCAATCCGCGCATCCGCTCTGGGGGGCACTGAGATGGCACAAGTCAATACACCGGCTGCCGCCATGCCAGTGACCACGATGGCCGCACCGCCCGGCCCGCTGCGCGAATTCTGGATTTCGTTCTCCGCCAACAAGGGCGCGGTCGCCGGCCTGGTGGTGGTTGCGGTGCTGCTGCTGGTGGCCCTGTTCGCGCCCTGGCTGGCCCCGCACCTGCCCGACCAGACCAACAGCGCGGTCTTCCTCAAGCCGCCCGCCTGGCAGGCCGGCGGCTCATGGACCTATGTGCTGGGCACCGACGCGATCGGCCGCGACATCCTTTCCCGCCTGATTTATGGCGCGCGCCTGTCGCTGTCCATCGGCATTGCGGTGGTAATGCTGTCGCTGGCCGTGGGCATCGTGCTGGGCCTGGTCGCAGGCTTCGCGCGCGGCATCGTCGAGATCGCCATCATGCGCATCATGGACATCATCCTTACGCTGCCCAGCCTGCTGCTGGCCATCGTGATCGTCGCCATCCTGGGGCCGGGGCTGATGAACGCGATGCTGGCCGTGGCCGTGGTGGTGCTGCCGCACTATGTGCGCATCACGCGCGCGGCAGTGATCGCCGAAGTGTCCAAGGACTATGTGACGGCGGCGCGCATCAGCGGCGCCGGCACGCTGCGCCTGATGTTCAGCGAGGTGCTGCCCAACT
>CALRME020000177.1:0-6608 GCA_943369045.1 Sphingobacterium thalpophilum | reverse complement strand
GTGGAACGGCGCGGCGCCCAGCTTGAAAGCCAGGCCGGCGACCACGAACACGAGGCCGAACACCAGCACCTGGTGCTTGACCTGGCCGGAGTTGACGACCTTGAAGACAGTCGCGATGTCGAGCGAGCCGGTGGCGCCGTAGAGCATGGACAGGCCGTACAGCAGGAAGCCGCTGGCCATGGCACCGAGCACGAAGTACTTCATCGCCGCTTCGGTGGCCGTCGCGTTGTCGCGGCGCAGGGCCACCAGCGCGTAGCTGCACAGCGTGAGCAGTTCCAGCCCCATGTAGATGACCAGGAAGTTGCTGCCCGAGATCATCACGAACATGCCCAGCAGCGAGAACATGGCCAGGGTGAACATCTCACCGCCACGCAACATGCCGCGGTCGGCGGCATAGGAGCGGCCGTAGACCAGTGTGACCATCATGGCGATGGTGGCGAAGCACTTGAGCCAGTTGCCCATGGGGTCGCTTACCACCATGCCGCCAAAACCATAGATGGTGGCGCCGGCGATGGCGAAGTCGGCGCAGAAATAGGCGACCACGGCCAGCGTCAGCATGGTCATCACGTAGGTGGCTTGGCGCAGCCGGCTGGTGACGCCCAGGTCGACCAGCGCGATCACGCAGGCCATCACCGTCAGCAGGATTTCCGGCGAAATGGCGATCAGGCTTACTTTGTCCAGCATGGCTGCGTTCTCAATTCAGTTTTGAAGCCGCGACGTGCTTCAGGAAGTCGGCCACCGAGGCATTCATGATGTCCGTGAACGGCTTGGGGAAGATGCCCATGTACAGCACGGCAATCGCCAGCAGCGACAGCATCAGGAACTCGCGGCTGTTGATGTCGGTGAGTCCGCGCACGTCGTCGTTCGTCACGGGGCCGAGATAGACGCGCTTGTACATCCACAGTGTGTAGGCGGCACCGAAGATCAAAGCCGTCGAGGCCGCGAAGCCCAGCCAGAAATTGGCTTTCACAGCGCCCAGGATCACCATCCATTCGCCGACGAAACCCGCCGTGGCCGGCAGGCCGCAATTGGCCATGGCAAACAGCAGTGCAAAGGCTGCAAAGTTGGGCATGGTGTTGACCACACCACCGTAACTGGCGATCTGGCGCGAATGCACGCGGTCGTAGAGCACACCGATGCACAGGAACATGGCACCCGAGACGAAGCCGTGGGCAATCATCTGCACCAGGCCGCCTGCAACGCCCAGGTCGTTGAAGATGAAGAAGCCCAGCGTGACGAAGCCCATGTGGGCGACCGACGAATAGGCCACCAGCTTCTTCATGTCCTGCTGCACCATGGCCACCAGGCCGACGTAGATCACGGCAATCAGCGACAGCGCGATCATCAGCCAGGCCCATTTGTGCGAGGCATCAGGCGCGATCGGCATGGAAAAGCGCAGGAAGCCGTAGGCACCGAGCTTGAGCATGATCGCGGCCAGCACGGCGGAGCCGCCTGTAGGCGCTTCCACGTGCACGTCGGGCAGCCAGGTGTGGACCGGCCACATCGGCACCTTGACCGCGAAGGCCGAGAAGAAGGCAAAGAACAGGAAGGTCTGCGCGGTCTCGCCCAACGGCAGCTTGTGCCAGGTGGCGATGTCGAAGCTGCCACCAGACTTGGTGTAGAGGAACACCAGCGCGATCAGCATCAGCAACGAACCCAGCAACGTGTACAGGAAGAACTTGAACGCTGCGTAGATCTTGTTCGGGCCGCCCCAGATGCCGATGATCAGGTACATCGGGATCAGCGTGGCTTCGAAGAAGGTGTAGAACAGGATGCCGTCAAGCGCGCTGAACACGCCGATCATCAGGCCCGACAGGATCAGGAAGGCGCCCATGTACTGGTTGACGCGCTCGGTGATCACTTCCCAGGCGGAGATGACCACGATGACCGTGATGAAAGCCGTCAGCGGGATGAACCAGAACGAGATGCCGTCGATGCCCAGGTGGTAGAACACATTGAAGCGTTCGATCCAGGGCGCCTTTTCGACGAACTGCATGGCGGAGGTGCCCAGCTTGAAGCCGCTGTACAGCGGCAGCGTGACAAGCAGGCTGATGACGGCGCCGATCAGCGCGATCCAGCGGACGACACGCGCCTGGTCGTCCCGCCCCAGGGCGAGCAGGACAGTGCCGAAGAATATCGGCGTCCAGATGGCAAGGCTCAACAAACCCATTTTTATTCTTCTCCTACTTGTTGAGCCAGCCGAGCAGCATGGGCCAGCTGATGAACCAGGTCATCAGCACCATCACACCCACGATCATTGCCAGCGCATAGTGGTACAGGTAGCCAGTCTGGAACCAGCGCACGACGCCGGAGAACCAGCCCACCACTTTCCACGAGCCGTTGACCAGGGTGCCGTCGATCATCGTTTCGTCGCCCTGCTTCCACAGGCGCATGCCCAGCCAGCGCGCACCCCGCGCCAGCACGTTCTCGTTGAACCAGTCCATGTAGTACTTGTTCTCGAGCAGGGTGTAGATCGGCTGCGCGCGGACTTTGATGGCCGCAGGCAGGGCCGGGTTGACCATGTACATGTAGTACGACAGCGCCACACCCGACAGGGCCAGCCAGAAGGGCAGCGTGGTCAGGCCGTGCAGCGCCATCTGCGCCGGACCATGAAACAGTTTGGCCAGTTCTTCCATCGCATGGTGCTTCTGCGCGTCGACAAAGATCGCGTCCTTGAAGAAGTCGCCGAACAGCATCGGCTGGATGGCCAGGAAGCCAATGACCACCGAGGGGAAGGCCAGCAACAGCAGCGGCGCCGTCACGACCCACGGCGATTCGTGCGGTTCGTGGTGGGCGTGATGGCCGTGCTCGTCGTGATGGGCATCGTCGTGATGGGCATCGTCGTGATGCGCGTCCGGGTTCTGGTCGAAGCGCTCCTTGCCATGGAACACCAGGAAGTACATGCGGAAGGAATAGAAGGCCGTGACGAATACGCCGGCCAGCACCGCAAGATGCGCGAAGCCCGCGCCCCAGAGGTGGCTCTCACCCACGGCTTCGATGATGCTGTCCTTGGAATAGAAGCCTGCGAACAGTGGCGTGCCGATCAGGGCCAGCGAACCCAGCAGCGAGGTGATCCAGGTAATGGGCATGTACTTGCGCACGCCGCCCATCCAGCGGATGTCCTGGTTGTGGTGCATGCCGATGATCACCGAACCGGCCGCCAGGAACAGAAGCGCCTTGAAGAAGGCGTGGGTCATCAGGTGGAACACGGCTACAGAATAGGCCGAGGCACCGAGCGCCACGGTCATGTAACCCAATTGCGAGAGCGTCGAATACGCCACCACGCGCTTGATGTCGTTCTGGATGATGCCCAGGAAGCCCATGAACAGCGCGGTGATGGCGCCGATCACCATGATGAAACTCAATGCCGTGTCACTGAGTTCGAACAGCGGCGACATGCGAGCCACCATGAAAATGCCTGCCGTCACCATCGTTGCCGCGTGAATCAGCGCGGAGATCGGGGTCGGGCCTTCCATGGAATCAGGCAGCCAGACGTGCAGGGGAAACTGCGCGCTCTTGCCCATGGCGCCGATGAACAGGCAGATGCAGATCACGGTGACCAGCATCCATTCGGTTCCCGGGAACGACAGCTTCGCAATTTCGGCCGACTTGCCGAACACCTCGGTGTAATTCAGCGAGCTGGAAAAGGCAGCGATCAACCCAATGCCCAGGATGAAGCCGAAGTCGCCCACGCGGTTGACCAGGAAGGCCTTCATGTTGGCGAAGATGGCCGTGGGCTTGTTGAACCAGAAGCCGATCAGCAGGTACGAGACCAGCCCAACTGCTTCCCAGCCGAAGAACAGCTGCAGGAAGTTGTTGCTCATCACCAGCATCAGCATGGAGAAGGTGAACAGCGAGATGTAGGCGAAGAAGCGGTTGTAGCCGTCGTCCTCTTCCATGTAGCCGATGGTGTAGATGTGAACCATCAGCGACACGAAGGTCACCACGCACATCATCATGGCCGTGAGGCCGTCAACCAGGAAGCCGACTTCCATCTTCAGGCCGCCCACCACCATCCATTCGTAGAGGGTGGCATTGAAGCGCGCGCCGTCAACGGCGACGCTCTTGAGCGTCATGGCCGAGATGATGAACGCGACCAGCACACCCAGGATGGTGAGCGAGTGCGTGAGGCGGCGGCCTATCCAGTTGCCGCCGAAGCTGGTACCCAGGATACCGGCCAGCAAGGCGCCCGCGAGGGGCGCCAGCGGTACGGCCAGCAGCGTTGAAGCGTTGAGGGTCTGGCTCATTCTTGTTCTAACCCTTGAGTGTGTTGAGTTCGTCGACGTTGATGCTCGACTTGTTGCGGAACAGCAGCACCAGGATGGCCAGCCCGATGGCCGATTCGGCCGCGGCCACGGTGAGGATGAAGAACACGAAGATCTGCCCGGCCATGTCGCCCAGGTAGTAGGAGAAGGCCACGAAGTTCATGTTGACGGCCAGCAGCATCAGCTCGATGGCCATCAGCAGCACGATCAGGTTCTTGCGGTTCAGGAAGATGCCGATCACCGACAGCGCGAACAGCATCGCGCCCAGCGACAGGAAATGGCCCAGGGTGAGCGTCATGCCTTTTTCTCCTCGGCCACGGCAGCCGGCTCGGGAACGGGTTCGGCCACGCGCGTGGGCGCCAGCTTGACCACTTCCATGCGGTCGCGCGCCTTGACGCGCACCTGGTCGGACGGGTCCACATACTTGCTGTCCTTGCGCTGGCGCAGCGTTAGTGCAATGGCAGCGATGATGGCCACCAGCAGGACGACGGCCGCAATCTCCAGCGGATAGAGATACTGCGTGTACAGCACCTTGCCCAGCTCCTTGGTATTGGAGATCTGGGTCGTCGCCTGCACCACCGCCGGCGAGCGCTGGTCATCGGTCAGCCGGAAGCCGCCCATCAGCAAGGCCGCCATTTCCAGCGCGATCAGCGCGCCGACCATGGCGGCCAGCGGGAAGTGCTTCCAGAAGCCCTGGCGCAGCCCGTCGACATTGATGTCCAGCATCATCACGACGAACAGGAACAGCACCATCACAGCGCCCACGTAGACGAGCACCAGCGCAATGGCCAGGAACTCGGCCTTCAGCAGGATCCAGACGGCCGCTGCCTGGAAAAACGCCAGCACCAGGTAGAGCGCCGCGTAGACCGGGTTGCGGGCGGTAATCACGCGGAATGCCGCAAACAGCAGCACTGCCGCGAACAGGTAGAAAAGGCCGGTTTTGACGTCCATGGATCTTGTCTTGTTGTTCTTGTCAGCGGTACTTTGCGTCCGCGGCCTTGGCAGCTGCGATCTCGCCTTCGTAGCGATCACCGACTGCCAGCAACATGTCCTTGGTGAAGTACAGGTCGCCACGCTTTTCGCCGTGGTACTCGAAGATGTGGGTTTCCACGATCGAGTCGACAGGGCAGCTTTCCTCGCAGAAGCCGCAGAAAATGCACTTTGTCAGGTCAATGTCGTAACGCGTGGTGCGGCGCGAGCCGTCATCGCGGACTTCGGATTCAATGGTGATGGCCATCGCCGGGCAGACCGCTTCGCACAGCTTGCAGGCAATGCAGCGCTCTTCGCCGTTCTCGTAACGGCGAAGCGCATGCAAGCCTCGAAATCGCGGCGAGATCGGCGTTTTCTCTTCCGGGAACTGCACGGTGATCTTGCGGCGGAAGGCGTACTTGCCGGTCAGGGCCAGGCCCTTGAACAACTCCACCAGCATGAAGCTGGACAGGAAGTCCTTGAGCGAGAACGCAGGAGATGCGAGGGTAGACATGGGGCCTCTCCTTATTTCCAGATGTTGTAGGGGGTCTGCATCCACGCACCCACCACTACCAGCCACACCAGGGTGACCGGGATGAAGATCTTCCAGCCCAGGCGCATGATCTGGTCGTAGCGGAAGCGCGGAAACGTGGCACGTACCCACAGGAACATGGTCACGACCACGAAGGTCTTGATGCCCAGCCAGATCCAGCCGGGAACCCAGTTGAACAGCACGCTGTCGATGGGCGAGAGCCAGCCGCCAAGGAACATGATTGACGCCAGGATGGAGATCAGGATCATGTTGGCGTATTCGGCCAGGAAGAACATGGCGAACGACATGCCCGAGTACTCGACCATGTGGCCGGCCACGATTTCCGATTCGCCTTCCACCACGTCGAAGGGGTGGCGGTTGGTCTCGGCGATGCCGGCAATGATGTAGACCACGAAGATGGGCAGCAGCGGCAGCCAGTTCCAGGACAGGAAAGTAAGGCCCTTGTCGGCCAGCATGCCCTTGCCCTGCCCCAGCACGATGTCCGTCATGTTGAGCGTGCCGGCCACCATCAGAACCACCACCAGGCAGAAGCCCATGGCGATCTCGTAGCTGACCATCTGCGCCGATGCGCGCAGCGCGCCAAGGAAGGCGTACTTGGAGTTGGATGCCCAGCCGGCAATGATCACGCCATAGACTTCCATCGACGTGATGGCCATGATGAACAGCAGGCCGGCGTTGATGTTGGCCAGTGCCACTTCCGGGCCAAACGGCACCACGGCCCACGCAGCCAGCGCCGGCATGATGGTCATGATCGGGCCAAGCAGGAACAGGCCCCGGTTTGCTGCCGTGGGGATGATGATTTCCTTGGTCAGGAGCTTGAC
>CALRME020000176.1:0-6622 GCA_943369045.1 Sphingobacterium thalpophilum | reverse complement strand
GGGCGCCAACGACCAGGTGGCGAGCGACCTGGGCATCGACTCGGCCACGGCGGTGGCGCTGCAGAAGGTGGCCTCGGCCACGCTGGGCTTCAACCAGAGCTACAAGTGGACGGGGGCTAGCGCCGGCAGCGTGACCGACCTGGGAGGCAGCAACGCCACCGCAACGCTGGCGACTGCCGGCGGCTTCAGCTTCGCCGACCCGGCCTTCACCGCGCACAGCGTGAGCGTGACGCCGGGCTCTGGCGCGCTGGGTAGCCTGTCAGCGGTAGTGCGCTCGGACGGCCACACCGGCCAGGTCAACTGGCTCTACACCGTGGACAACCACGACATCGACCTGCTCATCTCGGGCGGCCAGCAGCGCCAGGAGCAGTTCACCGTGACGCTGGACGACGGGCACGGGCACACCAGCGTGAGGACGATTGATATTTCGCTGGTGGGGCTGGTGGTCTGAAGACGGAAATCGCCTAAGCAGTATCCATGCGGCTTGTGGCGGCTTTTCGGGCTGCAGGGCGCGTGGAATGTGCATGGCGGGGTTGGGGCCCCTGCCTACAGCTTGAGCCCGTTCAGGAAGGATTGTCTTGGCGCACCCCGTGGTCCGTGCGCCGATCGTATTCGGCATCACGCTTGTTCAGATTGGCATAGAGCGCCGTGTATTCCTGCTGCGCCCGGGTGGCAAGTTCAGCGCAAGGCACGGTGCCGATACCCAGCAAGCGCTCCTTGAGCAACAGGCCAAACTCACGTCCGTGCTGGATATGGCCATCCTCATGCCTTTTCAGGACAGCGTACATCCTGCGCCACTCGGCCTGGTCGGCCGCAGACGCATTCTTCTCTTCCACCCATTGCGGCATCTGGATGTCGCCTATGACCCGCACAACAACGCGGCTGATCTTGCAGTCATTGCCTGTGGTTTTGCCCTCGTAGCTGTAGTCCACCTTCCAGCGCGCCATTCCCGCCCAGCCGCCCGGGCCTCTTGCGCGCATCGACAAGTACGCGGCCCGTACGTTGGGCCCTGTGACGGGATAGTGGCGGGTCAGGTCGGCCTGGAAATCAAGATGCCCGCCCGGGCCGGAAGTCACGGCCAACTGGGTAGATGCCGCGCTAGCGCTTGCGCAGGGCTTGTCGGAGAAAACGACTGAAGTGCCTTCAGTGCATTTGAAGACCTGAGCGTGCGCGGGGGCGCACAACAGCGCGACGGATGCCGAAAGCAGCGCACTTTTAGCTGGTTTCATTTATTGTGTGATGCCCATCACCGATGCGCTGACGCTGTCCCCATTCCTGTAGAAGAAGTCGTTCGGGCGAACCTTCACCGCCAGGTTTTCGAGATCGTCAAGGGACAAGGCGTTGGGGTTGGCCTCGAGCAACTTCGCCACGCCCTGCACTGACGCAGAGACATCCGCTGCGCTGTAGTCGGCCTTGCGGCCATAGACGCCGGGGACGCCGGAAGTGGACTTGAAGTTGTTCACACAACTGGCGCCGCAGCTGTTGCCGGGCACCAGAGACACCCACTTGGGCCCGCCCAGGAACACCGCGAAGTACATGGTCTTGGCCTTGGCTTGCGACACACCGCCGGCGATCAGGCCTTCGTAGAAAACCTTGTGGGTCTGCCGCCACGGCCGTACCTGGCGCACACAGTAGTGGTCGTGGACAACGGCGGCCTTGATGAACTGCGGGTCAAAGGGAGCGCCGGTGAAAGGCTGGAAGATTCCCGGGATGGATGCGCCGTCGGTGGGCAGGCCGGCTTGCGCTTCCCACACCACCTGGGCTGCATCCGTGAACCGCAGGGCCGACTTCAATATGCACTGCCCCGTCTGCTGGCAACTGGGCGGGATCAGTTCCAGATTGCCCTCGAATTGCGCCTGCGCACTGCAGCTCAATGCCAGCAGCGCTGCCGCGAACACCTGCGCGAATCTGGACCGCATGGTTCTCTCCTTGAGGTTTATGAAGTGGCGTCACGAAACCGGCAAAGCATATTCCATGCGCCCTGCAGCCGCTCTTCGCGCCCGCAAGCCTCGCTGAGCGGAGTTCACCTAGTCACGTGGCCGCCTTTGCATGCCGCCCGTGATTGCACCAGCGGTGGCTGATCGCCAGGTTCTCGGCGTGGCTGCTGCCACCGTCGACCAGCGGCTTGATGTGCTCCAGGGTCGCATCCTCCAGCAACACGGGCTCCCTGCAGATCCAGCAGGGCACCAGGCCGTGCAACTGGCGTGCAACCGTGCGGTAGATCTTGACGCGGGTTAGGGACAGCCTGCTCATGGGGCGGCTAGGTTACCTCAATTGCCAATCTGCATTCCCTATAATCGCGGCCACCACGCCGGCAGCTTCTGGCTGCAGGCGTGGTCATCCGCTGGGGGTGTTGGCCGGGCCGAAAGGCGCGTGCCGACTGAGAGAGTCCCTTTGAACCTGATTGAGGTAATCCTCGCGCAGGGAAGCACGTTACGGGGACTGCCGGCTTTCTCATCTCGCGCCGGCTACCAGCCCCCAACGCCGCCGACCTGTCATCTGCATGAGTTGCACATGGCACATCCATCGTTTTCGCGTTTTCGCTTTTTCCGGTCCTATCGGCCTTTGCTCTTGGCGCTGCCGCTGCTTGCCTGCGGCGCGGTCCAGGCCCAGGCCCAAAGCCGGCACATGATTGCCGAGATCCAGGTCATCCCGCGGCCGGCCGGCACGGCCGACGACCGCTACAAGCATGTCGACGCCGCCATCGCCGTCATCCAGGCCTCGGGCCTGAAATACGAGGTGCACGGCATGGGCACGGTGATCGAAGGCCCGCCCGAGAAAGTCTGGACGCTGCTGCAAGCGGTGCACCAGGCCACGCTCGAATCCGGGTCCGAGCGCACGCTGAGCATCATCAAGGTCTCCGGCGCGGCACAGCCTGGCGGGCCGACCGTGGACGACCTGGTTCGCAAGTTCAGGAAGTGATATGAGCTGAGCGCGCAAGGCTCTCAAGCAGCGTCCATGCGGCCTGCAGCGGCTTTTTGGCCTGCAGGCCGCATGGAACGTGCTTGAACGGCCTGGGCTGTCTAGCTGCAAGAAGTTCCCGGATCTGGCAACGCCACCGCGCCGCTTTACCGCCAATTACAGGAACATGCCCGGGGTGGTCGCCATCTGGGTGATGGTGACACCCGTGCCGGTCATCGTGCCGACCAGTGTCACGGCCCATTGCTGCGTACCGACAGCGGTGTTGACGTCCTCCACGTAGTAGATGGACCCGTTCGCGGTGTTGTTGATGTTGCCCCCCAAGGCGGAGAAAATGACGGCCTTGCCGTTGTCCTGCATGACGATCTCGCCGGCCACCCCGTTGTCGGCGGCCAGCCGGATGTCGCCGGTGCCCAGGCTGCCGCTGGCGAAGCGCACGCCGACGTTGTTGTTGCCGGCCGCCAAATCCAGTGCGAGGGTCACCTCCCTGGTATCCACCGCGGCCTGGAGAAGAGACGCCGACCCGCCGAGAAAGGCGCGGAAATCGAACTTGCCGTTGCTACGCACACCGTCAAGGGTATCGCTGCCATTCCCGCTGCCCGTGCTTTCGAAGACATAGGTCGCCAGGCCGGTGAGGGCCATGGTGTTAATGGCGTCGTTGCCGGCGCCGCCGCGGAAGGTGTCGTTGACACGGCCTCCCGACAGCGTGTCAGCGCCCGAGCCGCCGGTGATGATGTTGGTGCCCTGGTTCACCCCGGTCACCGTCACGCCGCGTGAGACGCCCGTCAGGTCGACGGTCGCGGTGGAGCCGCTGGCCTGGTCGTACACCAGGTCGATCGTGCTGATCGAGCCCAGGTTGGCATCGGACTGGATGGTCAGCGAATAGGCGCGCGCGCTCCCGGCATTAGTCTCGGCCCGCAGGTTCTCGACGTTCGTGATGCGCGCAAGCGACTGCGCGCTGGTCACGGTCAAGGGACCGGCCACGGTGATGCTGTCGATCCCGCCGCCGCCATCGATGCTGTCGACCACCGCCGTGCCGGTGATGAACGAAGCCGCGGTGCTGTAGTAGAAGAAGTCGGCGCCATTGCCGCCGACCAGCGTGTCCGCGCCCGAACCGCCGGTGATGTTGTTGCCGCCCACGCCCACGCCCTTGATCGTCATCGCGGTGGTCACGCCTGTGAAGGTGAGGGTGGAGGTCGACGAGCCAGCGGTGTCGCCGGACAGGTCGATGGTGTTCACGCCGTTCACGCCACCCAGGTTGACATCGCTGTTGACGACGATGCTGTGCGACAGGTTCGTCGCAAACTGGCTTCGCGCCGTGATCTTCTCCACGAAGCTCATGCGCGTCAGGTCGGATGCTGTTGTCAGGGCAATGGCGCCGGCGATCTCGGCGGTGTCGGTGCCGTTGCCGCCATCGACCAGGTCGAACAGCGCGTTCGCCGAAATAAACTCAGCCATCGATGCGTAGTAGAAAATGTCGTTGCCGTCTTGCCCATTGAGGATGTCGACGCCGACTCCGCCGGTGATCAAGTCCGCGCCATCACCCGCGTTGACGGTGTCGTTGCCGCTGCCGGTGATGATGGTGTTGGCGTTCGCACCCGCGCTGGTGTTGACGGTCAGGCTGCCACCGGCCGAGCTCGCCGACAGGGCGCCCGCCCCGAGCGAGACTGCTGCGGAAAAGCTGCCTCCCAGCGACAGTGCGTGCGCCGAGGTCAGCGCCGTCGCATCGATGGTCTGCCCGTTGGCGCCCAGGCTGGCCTGGTTATTGCCCGCGGCGAGGGTAAAGCGCTCCACCGCAGCGTTGAGCGTCTGGCCGGTGCTGAGCGCGGAGGTCAGGATGATCCTGTCGTTGTTGCCTGTGGCAGTGATGACCCCGCCGTTGAATCTTCCGTATTGACCGGTGCCGTCGCCACCGCGCATGGTGACGGTGCCGGCGATTACCAGTTGCTCGACCGCTGACGTCGTGGCGGCGGCGATGTTGGCGCCGTCTCCGGCGTCCAGCACATCGGCCGTGTGGCCGAGGCTGTAGCTCACCGCGCCGACCGTCACATTGCTGCCGATGGTCACCGTCGTGGCGTTGGCGCTGATGCCGTTGACGCTGGTGTTGGCCAGGACGAAGACATTGTTCGAAGCGCCGGCCGACACTGTGTAGGTTTCCACGGCAGCGATGGCGCTGATGGCGCCGCCGGTGGTAATGGAGATGAAATCACTGGCGCCGGGCGCAACGACGTCGGTCAGTGCGGCGTACTGGGCGCGCGTCATGGTGATCCCGCCGGTGAGGTCCAGGAACTCGGCCGTGGTTGCCGCGCCGGCGTTGACGCCGGCGATGTTGGCGCTGCTGGTGGCCACTATCCTGTCGGATGCGTTGCCGAGCGACCAGGTGCTGCCCAGCACGTTGTTGCCGCCCACCGTGACGGTGGTGGCGTTGGCGGCGTTGCCGGTGATGCCGGTTGCCACCGCCAGCACCGTGATGTTGTTGGCGCCGCCGCCCGAAAGCACATAGCTCTCGATGCCCGACCTGGCTGTGATGGCGCCGCCATTGGTGATCGTGACAGCGTCCGAGCCGCCGGTGGCTGTGACGGTGGTGAACGCCTGGTGCTGGGCCTGCGACATCGAAATGGCGCCATTGACGGTCAGGGTCTCGGCGGTGGTGGCGCCGCCGCCGTTGACGCCGCTGATGTTGACACCATTGAAGCCGCCGATGGCGTCGCCCGCGCTGGCAAGGGCCCAGTTGCCGGTGGCGATGGTGCCGGCATCGATGACCACCGTGGCAGCGCCCGTGCCGCCGGTGAGGTTCACACCGCCCACCGTGGTGGCCACCGACACGGTGTTGGCCGCGCCGGCTTGCGCCACGGTGTAGGTCTCGACACCGGCTTTGACCGTGACGATGCCCCCCGTGGTGATGGTCACGGCGTCCGAGCCGCCGCTGGCGGTGATGGCCAGCGCCTCGTGCTGGTCGCGCGTCATGGTGATGGCGCCCGTCAGAGTCAGCTTTTCGGCGGTGGTTGCCGCGCCGGCATTGACGCCGGTGATGTTCGCCCCGCTGGCGGCAGCGATCGTGTCGTCGGTGGCATGCGCCAGCGCCCAGGTGCCCGAGACGGTGATGCCGCCCACGCTCACGGTGGTGGCATTGGCCGACAAGCCGGTGATGCCGGTGGCGCCTGCGTTCACCGCCAGCGTGTTGGCTCCGCCCGAAGAGACGGCGTAACTTTCCACGCCGACTCTTGCGGTGACGGCCCCTGCCGTGGTGATGGTCACCGCGTCCGAGCCGCCCGCCGCCACGATGGCCAGCCCCTCGTGCTGGGCCTGCGTCATGGTGATGGCGCCGGTGAGGTCCAGGTTCTCGGCCGAGGTGGCCGCGCCCGCGTTGACGGCGGCGATGTTGGCACCGGCTGTGGCCGTGATGCGGTCACCGGCATTGCCCAGCGACCAGCTTCCGCTGACGGTGTTGCCGCCAATGTTGACCGTGGTGATGTTGGCAGCGCTGCCAGTCACAGCCGTAGCCCCCGCGTTGACTGCCAGCGTGTTCGCGCCGCCCGACGACACGTTGTAGCTTTCGACGCCCGCCCGTGCGGTGACCGCGCCGGCGGTGCTGATGGTGACTGCGTCCGAGCCGCCCGCGGCCGTGATGGCAAGCGCCTCATGCTGCGCCTGCGTCATCGTGATGGCGCCAGTGAGCGTCAGGTTCTCCGCGGTGGTTGCC
>CALRME020000175.1:0-6629 GCA_943369045.1 Sphingobacterium thalpophilum | reverse complement strand
AGCAGCAGCAGGTTGGGCCGCTGCCAGACCATCATGGCCAGCACCAGCCGCGCCTTCTCGCCGCCGCTCATGGTGCCCACCGCCTGCTTGACCATGTCGCCGCTGAAGTTGAAGCTGCCCAGGAAGCCGCGCAATGCCTGCTCGCTGGTGCCGTTTTCCTTGCCCGAGCCTTGCGCCCCGACCTCGCGGGCCAGGCGCACCATGTGCTCCAGCGGCGAGCTTTCTGGCGTCAGCACGTCGAGTTCCTGCTGCGCGAAATAGCCGATGGCCAGGCCTTTGCCTTCGGTGATGGTGCCGGCCAGCGCGCCCATTTCGTGCGCGATGGTCTTGATCAGCGTGGACTTGCCCTGGCCGTTGGCGCCCAGGATGCCGATGCGCTGGCCCGCCTGGATGGAGCGGCTGACGTTGCGCAGGATGGTCTTGGGTTCGCCGTCGACCATGTAGCCGAAGTTCGCATCGGTGATCGACAGCATCGGGTTGGGGATGTTGGCCGGTTCCTTGAACTCGAACTGGAAATCGGCCTCGGCCAGCATCGGCGCGATCTTCTCCATCCGGTCGAGTGCCTTGACGCGGCTTTGTGCCTGCTTGGCCTTGCTGGCCTTGGCCTTGAAGCGGTCGATGAACTTCTTGAGGTGGGCGATCTTGTCCTGCTGCTTGGCAAATGCCTGTTGCTGCAGTTCCATCTGCTGCAGGCGCAACTCCTCGAACTTGCTGTAGTTGCCGCCGTACCGGTTGACCTGCGCGTTCTCGATGTGCAGCGTGACGTTGGTCACCGCGTCCAGGAATTCGCGGTCGTGGCTGATGACGATCATCGTGCCTTCGTACTTCTTGAGCCAGGCTTCAAGCCAGACCAGGGCGTCCAGGTCCAGGTGATTGGTGGGCTCGTCCAGCAGCAGCAGGTCCGAGGGACACATCAGCGCGCGGGCCAGTTGCAGCCGCATGCGCCAGCCGCCGGAGAAGCTGTTGACGGGGTTGTCCAGTTCGCTGACCTTGAAACCCAGGCCCAGGATCAGGGCCTGCGCGCGCGGCACGGCATCGTGCTCGCCGGCGTCGGCCAGGTCGGAGTAGGCATGGGCGATGGCCATGCCGTCGCCCGACGCTTCGGCCTCGGCCAGTTGCTCGCGCAGCTCGGCCAGGCGCGTGTCGCCGCCCAGGGCGAAATCGGTGGCGCTTTCGTCCGTTTCGGGCATGTCCTGAGCGACCTGGGCCATGCGCCACTGCTTCGGGCAGGAAAAGTCACCGCCGTCTTCATGCAGCGAGCCGTTGAAGAGGGCGAACAGCGTGGATTTGCCCGCGCCGTTGCGGCCGACCAGGCCGGCCTTTTCGCCGGGGTTGATGGTGACATTGGCCTTGTCCAGCAGCACTTTGGCGCTGCGGCGCAGGATGACATTGCGAAGCGTGATCATTTTTGGGGAATACCGGTCAGCGCCTGGCGCGTAAGAAGGAGCACCTGGTCGGCGCCGGCGCTGGTTTCAAGCCAGACCGCCTCGAGTTTCGGGAACGCCGCTTCGAAATGCGCGCGCTCATTGCCGATTTCCAGCACGAGAGCGGCATCCGCGTTCATGCGCATTGGCGCGTCGCGCAGCAAGGCACGGATGAAGTCCATGCCGTCGGCCCCGCCGGCCAGGGCCAGAGCGGGCTCGGCCAGGTATTCGGCAGGCAGGGCGGCCATGCTCAGCGAATTGACGTAGGGCGGGTTGCACAGGATGAGGTCGTAGGGGCCGTTGACCGCGCCCAGGCCGTCGGATTCCAGCAGCGTGACGCGATCTGACAGCTCATGGCGGTCCACGTTGATGCGTGCCACTTCCAGCGCTGTCGCCGAGATGTCGGCGCCGTCCACGGCCGCATCCGGCCAGGCCATGGCGGCAAGCACGGCGAGGCTGCCGTTGCCAGTGCACAGGTCGAGCACGCGCGAGGGTGGCTCGGGCAGCCACGATTCCAGCGTGCCGTCGGCCAGCAGCTCGGCGATAAAGCTGCGCGGCACGATGGCGCGCTCGTCGATGTAGAAGGACACGCCCTGCAGCCAGGCCTCGCGCGTCAGGTAGGCGGCTGGCTTGCGCGTTTCTATGCGCTCTTCCACCAGCCGCAGCGCGTCGGCCTGCTGCTGCGGCGAGACCGCCATCGCGGCCACGCCGTCCAGGTCGTCGAGCGGCAAGCCCAGCTTCCACAGCACCAGCCAGGCGGCTTCGTCAAAGGAATTGGTCGTGCCGTGGCCGTAGGCAACGCCCGAGGCGGCGAGCCGGCCTTCGCTCGCCTCAATCAGTTCGATCACGGTCATGCAAGCCCCGTGTTCAGGTTTTCCAGCGTGCGCCGGTAGATGTTCTTGAGCGGCTCGATGTCGGCCACCGCAACGTGCTCGTCGATCTTGTGGATGGTGGCGTTGACCGGGCCGAATTCCAGCACCTGTTCGCAGATGCGGGCGATGAAGCGGCCGTCGCTGGTGCCGCCGGAAGTCGACAGCTCGGTTTCCACGCCGGTCTCGGCCTTGATGGCAGCCTGTATGGCGCCCACCAGTTCGCCGGGCGTGGTCAGGAAGGGCAGTCCGCTCACCGACCAGGAAAGCTCGTAGTCCAGCCCATGGCGGTCCAGCACCTCGTGCACCCGCTTTTGCAGATCCTCAGGCGTCAGGGCGCTGGAGAAACGGAAGTTGAAGTCCACTACCACGGTCCCGGGAATCACGTTGCTGGCGCCGGTGCCGCCATGGATGTTGCTGACCTGCCAGCTGGTGGGCTGGAAGAATTCATTGCCCCAGTCCCATTCGGTGGCGGCCAGTTCGGCCAGCGCCGGCAGGGCCTGGTGGATCGGGTTGCGCGCCAGCTGCGGGTAGGCGATGTGGCCCTGTATGCCCTTGACGGTCAGCTTGCCGCTCATGCTGCCGCGCCGGCCGTTCTTGATCATGTCGCCCAGCCGCTCGACCGAGGTCGGCTCGCCGACGATGCAGTAATCCAGCTTTTCGCCGCGGACCTTGAGCTCGTCGCAGACCATCATGGTGCCGCCTATGCCCGGGCCTTCCTCGTCGCTGGTAATCAGCAAGGCGATCGTCAAAGCCGGATCGGGGGTGGCTGCCAGGAATTCCTCCACCGCCACGACGAAGGCGGCGATGGATGTCTTCATGTCGGCCGCGCCGCGGCCATAGAGCAGGCCGCCGCGGTGGGTGGGTGTGAACGGGTCGCTGCTCCACTGGTCCAGCGGGCCGGTGGGAACCACGTCGGTGTGCCCCGCGAATACTATGGTTTTTGTAGCTGCCAAAGCAGTGCCAGAGCGCTTCGCAGGCCTTTTTGCCCAAAGGTTCGTGACGGGGGCGTCAGCCGGACCGCCGGTCAGGGTTTCGCATTCAAAACCCAGCGGCTTGAGGCGTTCGGCGAGGATGCGCTGGCACTGCGCGTCGTCCGGGGTAACCGAATGGCGCGAGATGAGTTGTTCGGTAAGGTGCAGTGCCCGTGACATCAATCGGATTTCAGTGTTTCACGTCCAGCGTGATTTCGGTGAAGGACGGTTCGTCGTCCAGGTCCTCGTCGCTCGCGCCGTCCTCGACAACCTTGGCATCCTTGCCGGAGGCCTCGTTCTGCAGCCGCCATTGCAGGTTGGTGGGCGAGTCGGCGTAGGCGATGCCTTCCTTCTTGTCCACGATGCCTTCGATGATCATGCGGGCGATGTCCTGCTCGAAGGTCTGCGAGCCCTCGGCCATGGACTTTTCCATGGCTTCCTTGACGCTGGAGAAGTCGCCCTTTTCGATGAACTCCTGGATCAGCTTGGTGTTGAGCATCACCTCGACGGCGGGCGCGCGGCTGCCGTGCACCGTACGCAGCAGGCGTTGCGACACCACGGCCTTGAGCGCGGCGGCCAGGTCGCCCAGCATGGTGGAGCGCACCTCGACCGGGTAGAACGACAGGATGCGGTTCAGGGCCTGGTAACTGTTGTTGGCGTGCATGGTGGCCAGGCACAGGTGGCCGGACTGGGCGTAGGCAATGGCTGCGGACATGGTTTCGCGGTCGCGGATTTCGCCCACCAGGATCACGTCGGGCGCCTGGCGCAGCGCATTCTTGAGCGCAATGGCCATCGACTCGGTGTCGGTGCCGACCTCGCGCTGGTTGACCACCGACTTCTTGTTCTTGAACAGGAACTCGACCGGGTCCTCGATGGTCAGGATGTGGCCGGAGACCTTCTCGTTGCGGTAGTCCATCATCGAAGCCAGCGTGGTGCTCTTGCCGGCGCCGGTGGAGCCCACCATCAGCAGCAGGCCGCGCTTTTCCATGATCAGGTCGCCCAGGATCAGCGGCACCGACAGCGAGGCCAGTGGCGGGATCTCGGTTGTGATGTAGCGGATCACGGCCGCGTAGCTGCCGCGCTGGCGCATGGCCGAGAAGCGGAAGTTGCCCACGCCCTCGATGGCGTGCGCCATGTTCAGCTCACCGGTTTCTTCCAGCTCGCTGATGCGCTTGGCCGGCAGCACCTCGGCCAGCAGCGCCTTGGGGGCATCCGCGGGCAGCAACTGGTTGTTGATCGGCAGGCACTGGCCGTTGATCTTGATCAGGGCCGGCGCATGGGCCGACAGGTAGACGTCCGACGCCTTTTTCTCGCTCATCAGGCGAAGAATCCGTTCCATCGTGCTCATTGCTGGCCCTCCCGGTGTGCTTGTTGTGTGCTGCTCAGTCGCGCAGCAGGTCGTTCAGGCTGGTGGTCGAACGCGTCTTGGCGTCCACCTTCTTGACGATGATGGCGGCGTACAGGTTGTAGCGGCCGCCGTCCTTGGGCAGGCTGCCCGAGATCACCACCGAGCCCGCCGGCACGCGGCCATAGATCGTCTCGCCGGTGGCCCTGTCATAGATGGGGGTGCTCTGGCCGATGTAGACGCCCATGGAGATGACCGAGTTCTCTTCCACGATCACGCCTTCGACCACTTCCGAGCGGGCGCCGATGAAGCAGTTGTCCTCGATGATGGTCGGGTTGGCCTGCAGCGGCTCCAGCACGCCGCCCAGGCCCACGCCGCCGGACAGGTGCACGTTTTTGCCGACCTGGGCGCAGGAGCCCACGGTGGCCCAGGTGTCGACCATGGTGCCTTCGTCCACAAAGGCGCCGATGTTCACGAAGCTGGGCATCAGGATCGCGCCTTTGGCGATGTAGCTGCCGCGGCGGGCCACGGCCGGTGGCACCACGCGCACGCCGGTGGCGGCCATTTCCTCGGGCGAGAGGTGGGCGAACTTGGTGGGCACCTTGTCGTAGAAGCCCAGGTCGCCGGCCTTGATGATTTCGTTGTCGCGCAGGCGGAAGGACAGCAGCACCGCCTTCTTGATCCACTGGTGAACCGTCCACTGGCCCACGGCCTGGCGGGTGGCAACGCGCAATTTGCCCTTGTTCAGCTCGGCAATGACGTGCTCAACGGCGTCGGCGACTTCTTTCGGGGCGGACTTGGCGGAAATATTGGCGCGGTTCTCCCACGCGGCGTCGATGGTTTGCTGGAGCTGTTGGGTCATTGGATTACTTGGATCTTGATTTCACGAACTGGACGATGCGTTGCGCGGCTTCCACGCATTCCGCTGTTTCGGCCACCAGGGCCATGCGGATGCGCCCGGCGCCGGGGTTGAAGCCGCGTGCTTCCCGGGCAAGGTAGCTGCCCGGCAACACGGTGACATTGTATTGAGCCAGCAAGTCCCTGGCGAAAACGGTGTCGTCCCCGCCCACGCCGGCCCACAGGTAGAAGCTGGCGTCGGGCAGGGCCACATCCAGGACCTGCGCCAGGATCGGCGTCACGGTGGCGAACTTCTGGCGGTACATGGCCCGGTTGGCGATGACGTGCCCTTCGTCTCCCCACGCCGCGATGCTGGCGGCCTGGACCGGCGGCGCCATGGCGCTGCCGTGGTAGGTGCGGTACAGCAGGAACTGCCGGATGATGGAGGCGTCGCCCGCCACGAAGCCGCTGCGCATGCCCGGCACGTTGCTGCGCTTGGACAGGCTGGTAAACGAAATCAGGCGGCGGAAGTCGCTGCGCCCCAGTTTGGCCGCTGCTTCCATGCCGCTCAGTGGCGGCTCGTCCCGGAAGTAGATCTCGCTGTAGCACTCGTCCGAGGCGATGACAAAGCCGTGGCGGTCAGACAGCTCGAACAGCTTCGCCCACTCGGGAAGCGGCATGACCGCACCCGTGGGGTTGCCCGGAGAGCAGACGAACACCAGCTGGGTGCGGGCCCAGATGTCGGCTGGCACACTGTCCCAGTCGACGGCGAAGTTGCGCGAGGCGTCACTGGGCACGTAGTAAGGCTCGGCCCCCGCCAGCAGCGCTGCGCCCTCGTAGATTTGATAGAACGGGTTGGGACAGACCACGACTGGCTTGGGGCCTGGGTCGACGATGGTCTGGGTCAGCGAAAACAGGGCCTCGCGCGAGCCGTTGACCGGCAGGACCTGGGTGGCGGGGTCTACGGCCAGGCCGTAGCGGCTGCGCAGCCAGCCGGCGAAGGCTTCGCGCAGCTGGGGCGTTCCTGCCGTGGGCGGATAGGCCGTGAAATCGGTCGCGGGCACGTCCAGCGCGTCCCGCAAGACCTGTTTGATGAAAGGCGGAGTGGGGTGCTTGGGCTCGCCAATGCCCAGGCTGATGGGCCGGAAGGCCGGATTCGGGGCAAAGTCGGCAAAGAGCT
>CALRME020000174.1:0-6641 GCA_943369045.1 Sphingobacterium thalpophilum | reverse complement strand
CGCCGCCGTCGCGAAAGTGCGTCAATGTGCAGCCGTATCGCACGTCATTGGCGGGCCACGACTGCGCCTGGCGGCGCATCACCTCTTCAACGAACTTCTGGGACACGCGGTGCGGCAGTTCCGCCGCGCTCCAGGAGCCCGACATTTCCTTGACCCTGACCACGGCCTGCGCTGCAGTGGGCAGGCTGATGCGCGCCAGTTCGTGCGCCGAGTAACGCGTGAAGTAGGCGATGTCCGTGGGATGGTCGGCGGGCAGGCCCAGGTCGCGTACCTCCTGCGCGAACCCCAGCCGCCGGAAGTGCTCCATGGTGCGCGCCTGGGTCGCATTGGCCTGGGGATTGAAAGCCGTGCCGGGTTTGGCATCGACCACCAGGCAGCGAATGCCCCGGCGCCCGAGTTCGATGGCCAGCATCAACCCGCAGGGGCCGCCACCGGCGATCAGGACATCGGTCTCCATCAAGGGCCGCAGCCTGTCAGTCGTTCACGCCGTACCGCTCGCGGTACGCCAGTACCTGCGCGTGGTGCGCGCCCAACGCGTCGCCGCTGCGCGCTTCCAGGTACTGGAGAAGGTCGGCCAGCCGGGCGATGGTGCAGACCTGCAGGCCCAGCGTGTTGCGCACGTACTGCACGGCGCTGTGGGCCACGTCCTGGCCGTTCTCGGTGGCCATCTCCTGGCGGTCCAGCGCAATGGCCACTGCATGCGGCGTTGCGCCTGCGGCCTGGATGATGGCAATCGACTCACGGGCCGCCGTGCCGGCCGACATCACGTCGTCGACGATCAGCACCCGGCCTTTGACGGGCGCACCCACCAGCGTGCCGCCTTCGCCGTGGTCCTTGGCTTCCTTGCGGTTGTAGGCATAGGGCACGTTGCGGCCCTGGCGGGCCAGTTCCACGGCCACCACGGCGGCCAGCGGGATGCCCTTGTAGGCGGGGCCGAAAATCATGTCGAATTCCACGCCGGAAGCGATGATGCGCTGTGCATAGAATTGCGCGAGCCGCCCGAGCTTGGCGCCGTCGTCGAACAGGCCGGCATTGAAGAAGTAGGGCGACATGCGGCCGGCCTTGGTCTTGAATTGCCCGAAGCGCAGCACGCCCGAATCCACCGAGAATTGCACGAAGTCCTGCGCCAGTGCGTCCTGGCCGCCATCCATCACCATGGGGAATTCCTTGTTCAAACTGACCAGCCTCAACCTCAACGGCATCCGTTCGGCCACCACCAAAGGCGTGGAGGCGTGGATTGCCAGGACCAGCCCGGATTGTATTTGCGTGCAGGAGGTCAAGGCCCAGATGGCCGATGTGGAAGGCCGCTTTGAGCAGCTGGCCGGTTTGCAGGGGCATTTCCACTTCGCGCAGAAGAAGGGCTACTCGGGTGTGGCGGTGTACACAAAGCACACCCCCAGCGACGTGGTCGTGGGCTACGGCTCGGGCGAATTCGACGCCGAGGGCCGCTATGTGGAACTGCGCTTTGACACACCCAAGCGCAAGTTCTCCATCATCAGCTGCTACTTCCCCAGCGGCTCGTCGGGTGAAGAGCGGCAGCAGGCCAAGTTTCGCTTCCTCGACGAGATGGACCCGTACCTGGCCGAACTGAAAAAGACGCGTGAGTTCATCCTGTGCGGCGACGTGAACATCGCGCACAAGGAACAGGACTTGAAGAACTGGCGCAGCAACAAGAAGAACAGCGGCTTCCTGCCCGAGGAGCGCGCCTGGATGACCAGGCTGCTGGATGAAACGGGGCTGGTCGACGTCTACCGCGTGCTCCAGCCAACGGCCACCGAGACGGCCTACACCTGGTGGAGCAACCGCGGCCAGGCCTGGGCAAACAACGTGGGTTGGCGGCTCGACTACCACCTGGCCACGCCCGCCACGGCTGCGCTGGCGCGCACTGAAGCGATCTACAAGACCGAGAAATTCTCGGACCATGCGCCGATCACGGTCGAGTACGAGATGACGGTCTAGGCTTTACCAGTCGACCAGCGCCAGGCCGACGCTCAGCACGTTGCGCTTGCGGTTGTAGTCGAGCAGGCTGTCGCCGTAGCCGCTGAAGGCCTGCACATGCAGACGCAGGTCGTTCAGGCCGCCGGCGCGGTTGCCCTTGCCCAGGGCGCGGAAGTATTCAAGCCGCAGCGAGCCGTTGCCGCTCTTGCCCAGGGAGCCGCGCACCGTGCCCGAGAAGGTGTTCTTCACGTCGGCGTACCAGGTGGCCTTGAGTTCGCCGCGGCCGATGAAGTCCTCGATGTTGGGGTTGTCGTCACCGCCGGTTTCGTTGTGCAGCCGCTTCCACAGCCGCGCTTCCATCGAAAACGCGTTGCCCGCGTCCAGGCCTGCCATCAGGTAGGCGCGGTTCCAGCTGCGTGACAGGGGCAGCTCGCGGCCGTTGGACTGGTGCGAGATGCCGATGCCGCCGTAGCGCAGCCTGACGCTGCCGCCAAGCCCCACGTCCAGCGGGTAGATGTACATGGCTTCGGGTTCGTAGTCGGTGGTGCGGAACGGGCGCGAGAGGCGGCCGGTGAAGAACTGCCAGTACGACTGCTGCGAGAAGCCCACCCACAGCGAGTCGCTGCGGGTCGAGTCGTCGCGCACAAGGATGTTTTTGGCCAGCTTGACGCGGGCCGACAGCTGGATGCGAGCCTCGTTCTTGCTGTAGTCGGAGGAGGTCAGCGCGTTGCGGCCCGGCGCGTCGGAGGTGGGCTGCTTGTTCACGTCGTCGGAGGCAACCACCGCCAGCGTGATCGGCTTGTAGCCGCGCAGCTCGAAGGTGCCGCAGTCGGTGGCGTCCTGCAGTTCCCAGAAGCGTGACAGCGGTGAGTATTCGGTGTTCTGGCAGCCATTGACGCCGGCCACGATGGGCGCGGGTGGCGGCTTGAGGCCATTGGCGGCCTCGGCGGCCTTGGGCGAGACGACGCCGGGCAGGGCCTGCTGCTCTTTGGCCCACTGGTCGTAGCAGGCCAGGCGCGCCGGCCCGTCAGGCGTGGTCGAACAGGCCTGCCAGGTGGTGGTGGGGGCGTTGGCAGGCTGCGCCATGGCAGCGGGCGCACCGCCCAAGGCGGCGAGCGACAACGCGAGCGCACTCACGGAATACGAAATCGGGTTGGGTCTGAAAAGGGTCGCCATGGACACGGCCTTCCTGCGGGTGAAGCTCAACGGTGGAAGCCATTGAACATATCAGCGCGGCAGGCACTGTCTTGTAGGCCAACGCCGGATTTCAGTTCACTGTCTGTTTTCGGAGAACGAAGGGGCGCGCCACTTTGGTGCCTTCGGCCTGCCAGGTGCCGCGGATCTCGCGCCCGCAGGACTTTTCGCTGACGTTGCCCAGCCAGGTGGCGCTGATGCGGATGCCGTCGGCCGATTCTTCCATCGTGAACTCCCCATCGTCCACGTCGCCGGCCAGCAGCGCCCGCTCTCCATTGCGGTTGACGGCGCCGCTGAAGCTTTCCTTGAGCTCGCGGTGCTTCTCGATCAGCAGCGTGGCGCCGGGCAGGCCTTCGAATTCGGCGCGCCACAGGCCGTAGAGATGCTGGGGCATCACGTCCGCAGCTTCGACGCAGGCGGATGCCGGTGCCGGCGTGGCGGTCTGGCCGCCTGCGTGCGAGGCCGCCATGGCCGTCGCGACGAGCCAGGCGATCCGCTTCATGGTGCTGCCGCCGCCGCGTTGGCCGCGGCCGCGTCCAGCGCCTTCTTCGCAAATTCCGCGCGCAGGGCCTTGAGCTTTTCGCGCGGGTCTTCCTTGGTCGTGGCCTTGTCCAGCGCCATCTCGGCGATGAAGCGGCTGGGCTGGGCGTTGATCATTTCGCGGCCCTTCTTGCGTTTTTTGGTCCAGCTCACGGCCAGCGAGCGCTGCGCGCGGGTGATGCCCACGTACATCAGGCGGCGCTCTTCCTGCAGGCGCTGCAGAATCCCTTCGCTCATCGGTCCATCGGCGCGGCCGGTGGGGTTGTCGTCGTCGCCCAGCTTGAACGGCAGCATGCCCTCGGTCACGCCCACCAGCATCACGTGCGGCCATTCCAGGCCCTTGGCGGCATGCAGTGTGGACAGCGTCACCATGTTCTGGTCGGTCTCGCGTTCACTGATGGTCGAGAGCAGCGCAATCGTCTGTGCCACTTCAAGAAGGCTTTTCTTCTCGCTCTCAAGGCTGACGCCGGCCGTGTCGTCGATGGTGCCGCCGGCGCGCTGGCTCATCCAGTCGCAGAAGTCGAGCACGTTGGTCCAGCGCGCGGCGGCGACCTTCTCGCTGTCCTCGCCGTCGTACAGGTGCTTTTCGTAATCGATGTCCTTGAGCCACTCCAGCATGAAGGCGAGCGCGTCCTCCGCCCCGTGGGTGTGGCGGGCCTTGTATTCCAGGTCGTTCACGTAGCGGCCGAACTCGTGCAGGCTGCCCACCGCCTTGGCCGGCAGCACCGCGCCCAGCGAGGATGAGAACAGCGCCTCGAACAGGCTGACCTTGTACTTGCTGGCGAACTCGCCCAGGTTCTGCAGCGTGGTGTGGCCTATGCCGCGCTTGGGCGTGGTGATGGCGCGCAGGAAGGCCGGGTCGTCGTCGTTGTTGACCCACAGGCGAAACCAGGCGCACAGGTCCTTGATTTCCGCGCGGTCGAAAAAGCTCTGGCCGCCCGAGACCTTGTAGGGGATGTTGGCCTTGCGCAGCGCCTTCTCGAAGGTCTTGGCCTGGTGGTTGGCGCGGTAGAGCACCGCGAACTCCTTCCACTCGCGGCCCGTGCCGCCGTCGCCCGCCACGGTGGTGCCGCCGCGGATCGACTGGATGCGCGCCACGGTGCGCTCGGCCTCGTGCTCTTCGTTGTCGGCATCGACCACGCGCACTGGCTCGCCCTCGCCCAGTTCCGAGAACAGGGTTTTGGGAAACAGCTTGGGGTTGGGGCCGATCACGTTGTTGGCCGCGCGCAGGATGGCGCTGGTGGAACGGTAGTTCTGCTCGAGCTTGATGACCTTGAGCTGCGGAAAGTCGATCGGCAGCTTCTTCAAGTTGTCCAGCGTGGCGCCGCGCCAGCCGTAGATCGACTGGTCGTCGTCGCCCACGGCGGTGAAGCGGCCGCGCTCGCCCACCAGGTGCTTGAGCACCTCGTACTGCGTGGCGTTGGTGTCCTGGTATTCGTCGACCAGCACATGGCCCATCTGCGCCTGCCATTTTTCGCGCACGTCAGCATGCTCGGCCAGCAGCTTGAGCGGCAGGCCGATCAGGTCGTCGAAGTCCACGCTCTGGTAGGCGGTCAGGCGCTCTTCGTAGCGCGCCATGATGGTCGCCGTGACGCGCTCGCCGTCGTCTTTGGCCTGGGCCAGCGCCTGCGCGGCATTGAGGCCCATGTTCTTCCACAGGCTGATGGCCCACTGCCACTGGCGCGCCGTAGCCGCGTCGGTGCTGCCACCCGCGTCCTTGAGGATGCTGGTCACGTCGTCGCTGTCGAGGATCGAGAACTGGGGCTTGAGGCCCAGCGCCGCGCCGTCCTGGCGCAGCATGCGCACGCCCAGCGCGTGGAAGGTGCAGATCAGAACGCCCTTGGCCTCGCGCCCGATCAGGCCCTTGGCCCGTTCGCGCATTTCGGCGGCGGCCTTGTTGGTGAAGGTGATGGCCGCGATGCGCTGCGGCTCCAGCCCGGCGGAAATCAGCCGGCCTATCTTGTGTGTGATGACCCGTGTCTTGCCCGACCCCGCGCCCGCCAGCACAAGGCAGGGCCCGTGCATGTAATTGACAGCTTCCTGTTGGGCGAGGTTGAGGCCGGCGGACATGGGGGGAGAGTTGGGGAGCGGGGGAGCGCGATGGGTACTGCAGGGGGCGGGCGAATCATACCGGGGTGGCTTCGGTGGTGACGGCCCACCAGGCCGGCAGCAGCTTGCGCACGGCCGGGCGCATGAAGCGGTCGTCGATCAGGTAGACCACGCCGGTGTCCTCGCGTGTGCGGATGACGCGGCCTGCGGCCTGCACCACCTTCTGGATGCCTGGGTACAAGTAAGCGTAGTCGTGGCCTGCGCCGAAGGTCTGTTCCATGCGCTGCTTCAACTGTTCGTTGACCGGGTTGACCTGCGGCTGGCCCAAGGTTGCAATGAAGGCGCCGACCAGCCGGTCACCCGGCAGGTCGATGCCTTCGCCAAAACTGCCGCCCAGGACCGCGAAGCCGATGCCCGCGCCACCGGGCTCAAAGCGCGCCACAAACGCCGCGCGGTCGGCCTCGCTCATGCCGCGCGTCTGCGACCACATGGGGATGCCGGGGTGCTGCGCTTCAAAGGATTCGGCCACCATCTGCAGGTAGTCGAAGCTGCTGAAAAAAGCCAGGTAGTTGCCGGGCCGCGACTGGTACTGGCTTGCCATCACGCGCGCGATCGGCCCGGCCGAGCTTTGGCGGTCGGCGAAGCGTGTCGAAATGCGCTTGACGACTTGCACCGACAGCTGGCTCGCCTCGAAAGGCGATTCAACATCGACCCAGGCCGTGCCTTGCGGCAGGCCCAGCGTATCCTGGTAGAAGTTGCGAGGGCTGAGCGTGGCCGAGAACAGCGCCGCTGATTGGGCGGTGGCGAAGCGGGGCGCCAGGAAGGGCGCGGGAATGAGGTTGCGGATGCAGAGCACCGCCTCGGGTTTTTGCTTGCCGGGAACCAGAGTCACGTCAAACAGCGAATGCTCGCCAAACGAT
>CALRME020000173.1:0-6646 GCA_943369045.1 Sphingobacterium thalpophilum | reverse complement strand
CCCTCGGCCGTGTCAAAGCCGACGGTCGTCGCCGGGTACTGCGCCACGTGGGTGATCTGCAGCGGCGCCCGGCGCTCGGTGATCTTCGCCACCGCAGTCAGCGGCGTCGGATCGCCCGAGGCGGTGCGCAGCTGCACCATGTCCAGCGACGCGGGTGATGACTGGCCGTCGGGCCGCGCTTCCAGCACCACGCGGTACTGGTTGGTCTCGGTGAAGATGGTCGAGACGATGCGCTGGCCGAACGCGCTATAGAGCGCCTCGTCGATGCTCGCGGCGGTGATGTTCAGCCGCGCCGCCGTGTCCCGGTCGATGTCCACATAGATAGCGGCGCCCGACGCGTCGGCGTCGGACACCACATTGCGCACCTGCTTGACGGTGCGCAGCTTCTCGGCCAGCTTACCCGCCCATTCGATGACGGTGGCACTGTCCGACGACTCGACGGAGAAGCGGAACTGCGTGGGCCCCGATTCGGCGTCTATGGTCAGGTCCTGCACCGGCTGCAGGTACATGGTGATGCCGGGCACGCGCTGGGCCCGTTCGCGCAAGCGCTCCATCAGCGCCGTCTGGCTGCCGCGGCCGCCCTTGAGGTTGATCAGCATGCGGCCGGTGTGCAGCATGGTGTTGTTGCCCGCATCCACGCCGACGAAGCTGGACAGCGTGGAGACTTCGGGGTCTTCCATCAGCTTGCGCGCCACCTCCTGCTGCAGCGCCGCCATCTGCGGGTAGGAGACGGATTGCGTCGCTTCCACCCGTGCCTGCAGCTGGCCGGTGTTCTGCGTGGGGAACAGGCCCTTGGGAATCCAGATGTAGAGCAGCACCGTCAGCACCAGCGTGGCCAGCGCCACGACGAGCGTCAGCGTCTGGCGCGCCAGCACCCAGCCCAGCGCGTCGTCGTACTTGTTGATCACGCCGTCGAAGAAGCGCTGCAGCCTGCCGCCCCAGCCGCCCTGCTTTGTCTCGTCCTTCTTCGGCTCGGCCTTGAGCCAGCGCGCCGACATCATGGGCACCAGCGTGAGCGAGACCACGGCGGAAATCAGGATGGTGATGGCCAGGGTGACGGCGAATTCGCGGAACAGGCGGCCCACCACGTCGCCCATGAACAGCAGCGGGATCAGCACCGCGATCAGCGACACCGTCAGCGAGATGATGGTGAAGCCGATCTCGGTCGCGCCCTTGAGCGCGGCCTGCATGGGCGCTTCGCCCTCCTCGATGTGGCGCGAGATGTTCTCGATCATCACGATGGCGTCGTCCACTACGAAGCCGGTGGCAATGGTCAGCGCCATCAGCGAGAGGTTGTTGAGCGAATAGCCCAGCAGGTACATCGCGCCGCAAGTGCCGATCAGCGAGATCGGCACGGCCAGGCTGGCAATCACGGTGGCGCGCAGGCTGTGCAGGAAGGCAAAGATCACCAGCACCACCAGCACCACGGCCAGCAGCAGCTCGATCTGGACGTGGTGCACGGAAGCCCGAATGCCCGTCGTGCGGTCGGACAGCACATCGACCTTCAAGCCCGCAGGCAGGCCGGCGGTGAGCTCGGGCAGGCGCTGCTGGATGGCGTTGACGGTGGCGATCACGTTGGCGCCGGGCTGGCGCTGCACGTTCAGGATGATGGCGGGCTTGAGTTCGCCGGAGACCACCGACCAGGCGCCCAGCTTGACGTTCTCGGCGCTGTCGACCACCCGCGCCACGGCGGACAGGCGCACCGGCGCACCGTTGCGGTAGCTCACCACCAGGTCGCCGTAGTCCTTGGCGGCCACCAGCTGGTCGTTGGAGTTGATGGTGTAGGCGCGAGGCGGCCCGTCGATGCTGCCCTTGGCGGCATTGGCGTTGGCGCCGCTGATGGCCGTGCGCACGTTGTCCAGCGACAGGCCGTAGGAAGCCAAGGCGCGCGTGTCGGCCTGAATGCGGACCGCGGGGCGTTGCCCGCCCGAAAGGGTGACCAGGCCCACGCCCGAGACCTGGCTGATCTTGAGGGCCAGCCGGGTGTTGACGATGTTCTGCACTTCGGTGAGCGGCAACGATTCGGAGGTGACAGCCAATGTGAGCACCGGCGCATCGGCCGGGTTGACCTTGGCGTAGACCGGCGGCGCGGGCAGGTCTGCAGGCAATAGGGAGCCGCCGGCGTTGATGGCCGCCTGCACCTGCTGCTCGGCCACGTCCAGCGCCAGCCCAAGGCCGAACTGCAGGGTGACGATGGAAACACCGGCGGCGCTGGTCGAGCTCATGCGCGCGAGGCCGGCCATCTGGCCGAACTGCCGCTCCAGCGGCGCGGTGACGGTCTGGGCCATCACTTCCGGGCTGGCGCCGGGGTACAGGGTCTGCACCTGGATGGTGGGGTAATCGACCTGCGGCAGCGCCGACAGGGGCAGCAGGCGCAGGCCCACCAGCCCGGCCAGCACGATGGCGAGCATCAGCAGCGAGGTGGCTACAGGGCGAAGGATGAAGGGACGCGATGGGGACATGCCTGGACGCCCCGTTCAGTTCGCTGGTCCGCCGCCACCTTCGCGTCTGCGCTGCTGCATCTGCTGCCAGCGCTCGAGCGCCTGCGGGTCTCCCTTGTCGATCGCCTCCAGGAACTTCTTGCGGCGCTCCAGCTGCTCGGGGTTGTCCTTGGCCGACTCCAGCAAGCGGGCGCGTTGCTCGGCAGTGGGTTTGGCGGAGGCGGGGCCGGCTGCGGCAGGCGCTGCAGGGGGCGCTGCGGTTGACCCCGCTGCAGCGGGGGGTGCGCCCTCGGGCCGTGCACGCCGCTCCTGCCGCGCCGCGGGCTCGGCGCCCGCCGCTGCGGGTGCTGCCGGCGCTGGGCCAGTGGCTGCTGGGGCAGAGCCTTCACCTCGCGAAGCAGAACCGTCACCCCGCGGTGCCGAGGCCGCATCACGCCTGCGCCCGCCGGGCGCATCGCCCGGCAACGTGACACGCGAGCCTTCTCGCAGCCGGTCGGCGCCTTCGGTGATGACGCGCTCGCCCACCTGCAGGCCAGTGGCGATCTGGATCTTGTCCACCGTGGCCTGGCCGCGGGTGACGGTGCGCTGGGTCACGCTGCGGTCGGGCTTGAGCAGCCAGACAAAGTCGCCGGCCGCGCCATTGCGCAACGCCGAAACCGGCACCACCACGGCGTTTTCAATGGTGCGCAGCTGAACGCGCACGTTGACGAACTGGCTGGGGAACAGCGCCAGCTTCGCATTGCTGAAGCGGGCCTTGGCGCGCACGGTGCCGGTCTGCGTGTCGACCTGGTTGTCCAGCGAGGCGAACATGCCGGTGTCGAGCAGATTGGTGCGGGTGCGGTCGAAGGCCTTGACCTCCATGGACGCAGCCGCGTTCTGCTGCAGCGCGGGCGCCTGGTCCTGCGGGATGGCAAATTCCACATCGATGGGCGTGATCTGCGTGACCAGGGCGACGCCGTTGGTGTCGCCCGTGCCCACCACATTGCCCACGTCCACCGTGCGCAGACCCACCCGGCCGGTGATCGGCGAGACGATACGGGTATAGCTGAGGTTGAGCCTTGCCGTGCTTTCGTTGGCTTTGGAGATGACCACCGCCGCCTCCAGCTGCTTGACCAGGGCCGCCTGGGTATCCACCTCCTGCCTGGCGATGGAATCCTGGCCCAGCAGGGTGCGGAAGCGCTCCAGCGTCACCCGGGCGGCTTCGAGCTGGGCTTCGTCGCGCATGCGCTGGCCCAGGGCCTGCTGCAGCGTGGCCTCGAACTGGCGCGGGTCGATGGTGGCCAGCAGCTCGCCCTTGCGAACGGTCTGGCCTTCCTTGAACAGCACCGCCGTCAGCACGCCGCCGACCTGGGGCCGCACCCGGACCGTGGACGCCGGCACCACCGTGCCCAGGGCTTCCAGCACCACAGGCAGGTTGGCGCGTTCGGCCGCGGCCACGCCCACCGTGGTAGCCGGGCTTCTTCCGCCACCGGGACCGCCGGGGCCGCCAGGCCCGCCGCCGCTGCCGCCGGGCCGCTGCCCGCCTGCACCGCCCGCCCCACCCGCTCCGCTTGCACCGGCCGCGCCAGCTGCCGGCGCATCCGGATGGGTCAGGCTCCAGGTCAGCCAGCCGACGCCGCCGACCACAAGCAGCGCGATGACCGTGCCGATGAGGGAGGCGCGGCGGCTGATGCGGCGGCCGGGGGTGGGAGAGATCGGGTCCATCAGTTTCCTTTTATTCTTTGTGCGGTGCGATACCGGTGCAATTCGTCCCGAACTGTAAGCCGGATCGACGCCTCCATGGGGCGCCGGGCAGGCGCACGCGTACCCCCGAGGATGCCCCGGCAATGTTTCCGCTCTGTATATCTGGCGTCGCGGACGCGAAAAGCGTGCGTCTGCGAAGCGGCCGGTCAGGGCGCCGAGACCGGCAGCAGGCTGCCCTCGGCCGACGACGGCGTGGGCACGCCCAGCAGGCGCGCCAGCGTGGGCGCGATGTCCACCACCTCCACCCGCCTGTCGACGCGGCCTGGCTTGAGCCACTTCGGGCCATACATCAGGATGGGCACGTGGTTGTCGTACTCGTGGGGCGAGCCGTGGGTGGCGATCGAGGTCGCCGAGCCAAACATCCAGTAGGGTTTGAGCGCGTACTGCACGTCGCCCGAAACATCCTTGTTCCATGCCTTTTCCAGCGCGTCGAAGTAAGGCGCGCCGGCGCGGCTGCGCGTCTCCATCTCGCGGCGCGTGTAGGCCGCAACGATCTGTGGCTCAGCCGCGATGGCGTTGCGGGCGGCTTCATGCACGGCGTTGGCATCGAGCGACTTCGCTGCCACCAGGCTGCTGTCGACCAGCAGGCTGGAGCCAGAGAACGAACGCGCCAGCTTGGCCACACCGAACTGCTTCTCCAGCGCGGCGTTGATGCGGCCCAGCATCTGGCTGCTGGAAATGCGCCCGGCGTCCCTGCCCTGCGCGATCGAGGTTTCCGGCGCCGGCATGAAACCGTGGTCTGCCGTCAGCACGGCGATGTAGTTGTCCTTGCCCACGGTCACGTCCAGGTCGCGGAAGAAGGCTTCAAGCATGCGGTCAAGATGCAGGAAGTGGTCGTGCGACAGGCGCGACTCGGCGCTGTAGGAATGGTTGACGTAGTCGTGACCCGAGAGGCTGACCGACAGGATGTCGGGCGTGTCGTCCCTGCCCAGGCCCTCGCCGGCAATGGCGGCGCGGGCGAATTCCAGCGACAGGATGTCGGCATAGGGGCTCTTGAGCAGCGCGGTGTAGTAAGCCGCGCCCGGCTTGTCGTCGGCCGGGACGCCCATCATCATCGGCAGCGCGCCGCCCTTGGGGCCATACCAGGCCTGGTTGTCAGCGATGGAACGTGCGTACGCCACTTCGGGCAGCAGCGGCTTCCACTCCTGCTTGAAATAGCGGTCGGCCGGTTTGGCGCCATTGAAGGCGTTGACCCAGGCCGGATGCTCCTTCATGTAGTAGGTGGTCGACGCAAACTGCCCGGAGCCGCCCATGTACATATAGGCCGTGCCACGCTGTCCGCCCGGCAGGATGGCGCCGCGGTCCTTGCCGGAAATGGTGACCACCTTGCTGGCGGCGTTGATACGGCGCAGCACGTCGCCCACGGTCTCGGCCTTCAGGTTGGCCGGGCTGGTGCCGTCCAGCGGCCGCGTGGTGTTGCCGATGTAGCTATAGCGGGTATCGCCGGTGTTGTAGACGTCGGCGCCGGTGACGCGGTCCTTCCACTCGTTGCCGATGATGCCGCTGCGGTGCGGGTAGGCGCCGGTGAGCATGGTCGCGTGGCCGGCAGCAGTCACGGTGAAGGCATGGCCGTAGTGCGCGTCAGCGAACCAGGTGCCCCGGTCCAGGAAGCGCGCGAAGCCATCGGGCGCCAACTGGTCGCGGTAGCCCGTGACCTGGCGCATCGGCAGGCCGTCGACGACCAGGAAGACCACCAGTTTGGGCTTGACGGTGGGTTCGGGGAGGCTGGCGCAAGCGGAGAGCAGCGAGGCAGCAGCGAGCGCCAGCAACAGGCAGGGGCGGCGGAAATTTTTCATCTTGCAAGGCTAGCCATCACGGCCCCGCCTGTCATCCGGGTTGATACCGCATGCAATGACCTAAGCAGGTTTTATGCGGCTTGCAGGCCACTTTCAGCCTGCGAGCCGCGCCAATCCTGCTTGCGCGGTTTCATCTCTTGCCCGACACCCCGGCCGATTCAAAGCTCGCCATGTCGCGCAGGATGTACGTCGCGCTCTGCAGCAGCGGCCAGGCGAGCGCGGCGCCCGAGCCTTCGCCCAGGCGCATTTCCCAGTCGAGCAGCGCGCGGGCCGGCTCCTTCGGTGTGGGGCCCAGGTGGCGCAGCATGAGGCCGTGGCCGCATTCGCCGGAGCGGTGGGCGAAGACGCAGCGTTGGGTGACAAAGGGCTCCATCGCCTGCGCGACCAGCACGGCGGACGTGGAGATGAAGCCATCGACCACGATCACACGGCGTTCGGCGGCGGCCTGCAGCACCGCGCCGACCATGGTCGCAATCTCGAAGCCGCCGAATGCCGCCAGCGCCTGCTGCGGCGACGCTGCATCCGAATGGCGGGCCAGCACCTCGGCCAGCACGGCGCGCTTGCGCTCTATGCCCGCTTCGTCCAGGCCGGTGCCCGCGCCCACGCATTCCGTCAACGGCTGGCCGGTCAGGCGCGCCAGCAACAGCGAGGCGGCCGAGGTGTTGC
>CALRME020000172.1:0-6670 GCA_943369045.1 Sphingobacterium thalpophilum | reverse complement strand
CCGTTTATGACCTCAAGCCCGTCAATTTCTCGGTGTTGTCGCTTATCACGCACAACCCGGGCATCACCTCCAGACAGTTGTGCAGCAGCCTGGACATCCTGCCGCCCAACCTGGTGGGCATGATCAACCTGCTTGAAAAGCGCGAACTGATCGCCCGCATGCCGCATCCGCGCGACGGGCGCGCCATGGGCCTGCACCTGACGCCCGCGGGCCAGAAACTGATGCGGGACGCCGAGCGCACGGCCGCTGAACTGGAAGCCGAAGTCGCCAGCCGGCTGACGCCCACAGAGAACCGGACGCTCATCCGGCTCCTGCAGAAAATCTACCTCTAGCCAAATCTGGCCTGCAAGGCAGGCAATGTGTGGCTCCGCAGCTACAAAAGCTGTAGCACAGCAATAGTTGCGCTATAGTCACATCTGCTATTGTTTGTGTAGCAGGTTCTGCGTACACTTGCGCTCCCGCATCCCAGAAGTGCCGCGAAGCCCGCGCCAGGAGTCCCCGTACATGAGTTCCAAGGAAAACGCCGCCATCAGCCAGTTGCTGGGCCTGCTGGAAGCCCGCTACGCGCTGCGCGTGCTGTGGGCGCTCAAGGATGGGCATCCCCAGACCTTCCGGCTGCTGCAGGACAGCGTTGGCGGCATCACGCCCAACACGCTCAACACACGGATCAAGGAACTGCGCGAAGCCGGCCTGATGGACCACGGCAGCGACGGTTATTGCGTGACAAGCTCGGGCACCGACCTGCTCAAGCGCCTCGGTGAATTGCAGGCCTTTGCCACCAAATGGGTGGCCGGCCAGGCGAAGAAAAAACAATAAGGCAAGTTTCTCCCATTGCAGGCAAGGACAGGCTAACCCCCTGTCCTTTTTTTTGGCCGTACCGCTATGCTCGCTGCCATGAATTCCTACCTCACTCCCGCATCCGCCCTGCCCTCGGACCATGAACGCGCCACGCTGGTTGGCCGCGCCTGGCTTGAAGGCAAGGGCGCAGTGCTCGTGCGCGTCAGCGCGGACGGCATTGACGACATCTCCGCCCTGGCCCCGACCTGCACCGCTCTGCTCGAATTACCCGGCTGCGCGCAGGCTGTGCGCGCCTTTGCCGCTGCACGCATCGGCGACACGGCGGCGGTGCTCGCCAACAGCGAGGCCGGCCGGCGCGACAGGTCCCTGCCCTGGCTGATGGCACCCTGCGACCTCCAGGCCGTGAAAGCCGCGGGCGTGACCTTCGTGGCCTCCATGCTGGAGCGCGTGATCGAGGAACAGGCGCGCGGCGACGCGGGCAAGGCCGAGGCTGTGCGTGCCGCGGTGGTGGCCGTGATCGGCGACGACCTGGCCAGCGTGCGGCCCGGCTCACCCGAGGCGGCTGTCCTGAAAGACGTGCTGATCAAGCAAGGTGTCTGGTCGCAATACCTCGAAGTCGGTATCGGCCCCGATGCCGAGATCTTCACCAAGTCGCAGCCCATGAGCAGCGTGGGCACAGGTTCGGAGATCGGCATCCACCCCGGCAGCGCCTGGAACAACCCCGAGCCCGAGATCGTCCTGGCCGTGAACAGCCGCGGCGAGACCGTGGGCGCCACACTGGGCAATGACGTGAACCTGCGCGACTTCGAGGGCCGCAGCGCGTTGCTTCTGGGCAAGGCCAAGGACAACAACGCCAGTTGCGCGATCGGGCCGTTCATCCGCCTGTTCGACGGCCACTTCAGCATCGCGGACGTGCGCCGCTGCGACCTTGCCATGAAGGTCACGGGTCCTGAGGGCTTTGTGATGGACGGCTCCAGCTCGCTGTCGATGATCAGCCGCGACCCGCTGGACCTGGTAAGCCAGGCCATAGGCGCCAACCACCAGTACCCCGACGGCTTCGTGCTGTTCCTGGGCACCATGTTCGCGCCGACTCAGGACCGGCACGGCCCGGGCCTGGGCTTCACGCACACGGTCGGCGACGTGGTCACCATTTCAACGCCCAGCCTCGGTACACTGGCAAACCGCGTCAGCACCAGCGACAAGATCGCGCCCTGGACTTACGGCACGGCTGCGCTGATGCGCGACCTTGCCCGCCGCGGCCTGCTGGCCTGACACCCCATCATCAAAAAGAGGATTTCCAAATGATCACCACCCCTTCCGGCCTGCAGTACGAAGACACGACCGTGGGCACCGGCGGCGAAGCAGTCAAGGGCCAGCACGTGCACGTGCACTACACCGGCTGGCTCTACAACGACGGCACACAAGGTGCCAAGTTTGACTCGAGCGTGGACCGCAACGACCCCTTCGCCTTCTCGCTGGGCGCAGGCATGGTCATCAAGGGCTGGGACGAAGGCGTGGCCGGCATGAAGATTGGCGGCAAGCGCACGCTGATCATCCCGCCCCAACTAGGCTATGGCGCCCGCGGCGCAGGCGGCGTCATCCCCCCGAACGCAACGCTCAAGTTCGACGTCGAGCTGCTCGACGCGCACTGAGTCACTGTTTTCGGGCGGTGACCTCGATTTCGATCCGCATGCGCGGATCGGCCAGGCCTGCGCAAATCATGGTCGCGGCCGGCCTGATTTCACCAAAGTACTTGCGCAGCACGGGCCAGCACGCCTCGAATTCGCTGGCGTCGGGCAGGATGTAGTGCACCCGCACCACGTCCTTGAGCCCTGAGCCGGCCTGCGCGAGCGCCGCCTCGATGTTGACGAGGCACTGCTCGCACTGCGCAACGACACCGTCACGAATGGCCATGCTGCTGTAGTCAAAGCCCGTGGTGCCCGAGACGAAGACCCAGTCACCGTCCACCACGGCGCGTGAGTAACCGATCTGCTCCTCGAAAGTGGAGCCAGAGCTGATGAGTTGCCTTGCCATTGGAATTCCCCCGTTGCGTTGATGCCGCGAGACTTTAACGCTGCCAGCGCGCGCCCCAGGACTCCAGTGGCACCTGCGCAGCGTTGCACACATAGCTGATGGCGCGGTACCAGCCGGCCAGCATCAGCAGCTCTATCAGTTGCTGTTCATTCCACTCCAGCGCCAGCTGTGCCCAGAGCGCGTCGCTCACGGTGCTGTTGCCATGCAGTTCATCCGCCATCTGAACCAGCAGGCGGTCTCGCGCTGTGAGCTCGGCGCCATCGCCCTGCAGGTCGGCAATCGCTGCGTTCTGGGCGTCGCTCAGGCCGGCGGCCTGCGCGAAGGCTGCGACATGGACGCCCCATTCATATTCGGCACCGCAGAGCGCGCACACCCGGTTGATGACTACCTCACGGTCACGCAGCGGCAGACTGGCGCGCTTGCCCAGCAGAAATCCGCCCCAGCCCATGGCTCGCTCGGTCATTTCGGGGTGGCGCGCCACCACCCGGAACAGCGCCAGGATATTTGGCGCGCCAGGCGGCGTGATTTTGGCGAGCAAGGCTTGCTGGCCAGGCGGAAAGGGGGGCTGCAATGGCTCGATGCGCATGGTCACTCCTTGAATTTTCGCTACGCAATCCGTAGCGCCAAGCCACTATATCGCTACGTAATTCGTAGCGCAAGTCATATACTGGACAGGCCTAAGGACTACAATTAATCCATGAGTTCGATGCCAACACCCCTGCCCGGCCGCGCCGTTCGGGGCTCCCGGACCGGCAAGCCCGTCATGGCACTGATGGACCTGCTGGGCCGGCGCGGCACCCTGCGGTTGCTCTGGGAGTTGCGCGACGGTCACCCCCAGAGCTTCCGGTTGTTGCGCGCCAGCGCGGGGGACATGTCGCCCTCGGTCCTGAACGACCGGCTCAAGGAATTGCGCGATGCGGCGCTGGTGGAACTGGGCGAAGGCGGCTACGGCCTGACAGCCCACGGCACCGCCCTGCTCAAGTACCTTGCCCCCCTCAACCGCTGGGCCGAGGGCTGGGCAAAAGCTGCGGCGGGCAAGCAGCCCGGGCAGCCAAACCCGCCTTTTTCCGGCTAAACGTATTTCCCTGTCTTGAAAAGGCCATTGCGGCCCCAAGCTGCTGCGCAGCCTGTTATTCGCACTTTTAAAACGATGTCCGACACACCCCAAATTGACCCTAAATCGCTGGAAGGCACCTCGATGACGCCTCCCGAGATGGAAGCCGCCCAAGCCGCCAACGACGCGGACGCGCTCAACCAGGCCTTGGCCGACCTGGCCGTATCGCAGGCAAAAAGTGCCGAACTGGCCGAGCAGTTCCTGCGCGCCCAGGCCGACATGCAGAACACCCGCCGCCGCGCCGACGAGGAAATCGCCAAGGCCCGCCGCTTCGCGGTCGAAAGCTTTGCCGAAAGCCTGCTTCCGGTCACCGACAGCCTGGAAGCAGGCCTGGCCATCAAGGACGCTTCGCCTGAAGTCATCCGCGAGGGTGCCCAGGCCACGCTGCGCCAGCTCAAGAGCGCGCTCGAGCGCAACAAGGTGATCGAGATCAACCCGGCCGCCGGCGCGAAGTTCGATCCGCACCAGCACCAGGCCATCTCCATGGTGCCGGCCGACCAGGAAGCCAACACCGTGGTCGGCGTGCTGCAAAAAGGCTACTCCATTGCCGAGCGCGTTCTGCGCCCCGCCCTTGTGACCGTTGCAGCGCCGAAATGAGCAAATTCCGCGCTTGAAACACCAGCAGTTATCCACAAGTAACCCACATCAGATTTGAATTGGCTACGGCCTTAAGTTAAGGAGAAAGAAATGGGAAGAATCATCGGTATTGACCTGGGCACCACCAACTCTTGCGTGTCCGTCATGGAGGGCAATACGCCCAAGGTCATCGAGAACAGCGAAGGCGCGCGCACCACGCCGTCCATCGTCGCCTACCAGGAAGATGGCGAAGTCCTCGTCGGCGCTTCGGCCAAGCGCCAGGCCGTGACCAACCCGAAGAACACGCTGTATGCGGTCAAGCGCCTGATCGGCCGCAAGTTCACCGAAAAAGAAGTCCAGAAGGACATCGACCTGATGCCCTACAAGATCGTGGCCGCCGACAACGGCGACGCCTGGGTCGAGGTGCGCGACAAGAAACTGTCTGCCCAGCAGGTCTCGGCCGACATCCTGCGCAAGATGAAGAAGACCGCCGAAGACTATCTCGGGGAAGCCGTGACCGAGGCGGTCATTACCGTGCCCGCGTACTTCAATGACGCACAGCGCCAGGCCACCAAGGACGCGGGCCGCATCGCCGGCCTGGACGTCAAGCGCATCATCAACGAGCCCACCGCCGCGGCGCTGGCCTTCGGCCTGGACAAGCAGGAAAAGGGCGACCGCAAGATCGCCGTGTATGACCTGGGCGGCGGCACGTTCGACGTGTCCATCATCGAGATCGCCGACGTCGACGGCGAAAAGCAGTTCGAGGTGCTGTCCACCAACGGCGACACCTTCCTGGGCGGCGAAGACTTCGACCAGCGCATCATCGACTTCATCATCGGCGAATTCAAGAAAGACCAGGGCGTGGACCTGTCCAGGGACGTGCTGGCCCTGCAGCGCCTGAAGGAAGCCGCCGAAAAGGCCAAGATCGAGCTGTCCAACAGCGCGCAGACCGACATCAACCTGCCCTACATCACGGCCGACGCATCGGGCCCCAAGCACCTGAGCGTCAAGCTCAGCCGCTCCAAGCTGGAAGCGCTGGTTGAAGAGCTGATCGAGCGCACCATCGCGCCCTGCCGCATGGCCATGAAGGACGCGGGCGTGTCCGCCTCCGACATCCATGACGTCATTTTGGTCGGCGGCCAGACCCGCATGCCCAAGGTGCAGGAAAAGGTCAAGGAGCTGTTCGGCAAGGAACCGCGCAAGGACGTGAACCCCGATGAGGCCGTGGCCGTGGGCGCTGCCATTCAGGGCCAGGTGCTGGGCGGCGACCGCAAGGACGTGCTGCTGCTGGACGTGACGCCGCTTTCCCTGGGCATCGAAACCCTGGGTGGCGTGATGACCAAGATGATCACCAAGAACACGACCATCCCCACCAAGTTCGCGCAGACCTTCTCCACCGCCGACGACAACCAGCCGGCCGTGACCATCAAGGTCTACCAGGGCGAGCGCGACATCGCCACCGGCAACAAGATGCTGGGCGAGTTCAACCTCGAAGGCATCCCGCCCTCGCCGCGCGGCCTGCCCCAGATCGAGGTGAGCTTCGACATCGACGCCAACGGCATCCTGCACGTGGGCGCCAAGGACAAGGGCACCGGCAAGGAGAACAAGATCACCATCAAGGCCAACTCCGGCCTGTCGGAAGCCGAAATCCAGCAGATGGTCAAGGACGCCGAAGTCAACGCCGCCGAGGACAAGAAGAAGCTTGAAATCGTGCAGGCCAAGAACCAGGGCGAAGCCACCGTGCACAGCGTGAAGAAGTCGCTGACCGAGTACGGCGACAAGCTCGACGCCGGCGAGAAGGAAAAGATCGAGGCCGCGCTCAAGGAAACCGAGGAAGCGCTCAAGGGCGACGACAAGGCCGCCATCGAGGAAAAGAGCAACGCCCTGATGGCCGCCAGCCAGAAGCTGGGCGAGAAGATGTATGCCGACATGCAGGCCCAGCAGGCAGCGACCGCCGCTGGCGCCGGTGCGGCCCCGGGTGGCGCGGAAGCTGCTTCCGGCAAGCCGCATGACGACAACGTCGTGGATGCCGAAGTGAAGGAAGTCAAGAAGGGTTGATGGCCGGCGCTGCGGCGCACATCGACTCGCCGCGTTCGACGCCTCCCCCGCGGGAAACGTCGACGCGGCTTTTTTGCTGTTCTGGTTGAC
>CALRME020000171.1:0-6687 GCA_943369045.1 Sphingobacterium thalpophilum | reverse complement strand
TGGTGTTCGGCGAAGCCAACGACGGCCTGGTGGCCGCCTGCTCGTCACGCCTGGGCAAGCACCTGGGCGACTACCGCCAGAACCACCTGGATGAAGTCAACCAGGTGGTGGGCCTGCGCGACTGGTTCTCGACCGACCCGGTGACCCTGTACCGCCAGCACGCCAACCGCCTGAAGCTGCTGGGCCTGTGAAGCACCGGCACGCCCTTGTTGCCTCTGCCGGCGCGATTGCGCTGGTGGTGGCAGGCCTGTCCTGGTGGCTTGTGCGGTCGGCGCCAGAGCGCTCACCCTCCGCGGGCTCGCCTGCGCCCGGCAGCGTGAATGGCGCTGCAACTGTGCAGGGCGCCACTGCGCTTGCTGCCGCCCCGCATGTGGCCCTGGCCGCCTCGAAGCCCGGCGACGACCCTTTCCTCACGCCGGAACTCCGTCACAAGCTCGAGGAAATGATCCTCGAAGCGGGTGACGCTGGCGACCCGACGACGCTCAAGCAGCGCCTGCTGGCGCTGGTGGGCAAGCACTTCCCTGCGGCTTATGCAGTTCGCGCGGCCGCTCTGGTTGAACGCTACGTGGACTACCGTGTCGCGCTGGGCCAGCTCAAGCCCCCGGCCGACATGGCCGACCCCCGGGCCCTGCGTGCTGCACTGGAGGCGCGGCAGAAGGTGCGCCAGCGCCACTTCAGCCCCGAGGAATACGACGCCCTGTTCGCCCAGGAAGCGCAGCTGGACCGCTTCACCGTGGCCCGCATCGAGATCGAACGCAACGATGCGCTGACGCCGCAGCAAAAGCAGGCCGCCCTGCGCGATGCCGAACGCGAACTGGGCGAAGGCCAGCGCGCGTTGCGCGCCGAAGCTGTCGTCCACATGGCAGTGGCGGCGCAGACGGCGGCTTTCGAAGCCCGGGGCGCGGGCGAGCAGGAGCGCTACGCCCAACGCCGCGCCCAGTATGGCGAGGAAGCGGCCCGCCAGCTGGCGCAACTGGACCGCGAAGACCGCGACTGGCAAGGCCGCGTTGACCAATACGCTGCTGCGCAGGCCCGTGGCGCCAACGCCGCGCAACTGCAGGAGCTCAAGCAGCGCCTGTTCAACGAGCAGGAACAACTGCGCGTCGAAGCATCAATTGCGGCGCGCAAGAGCTGAAATACGCACGTTCCAGGCGCGCCGGAGCGCCAATCAGCCGGATTTTGAACAAAAACTGAGCGCCATGCGCCGTACAGTTCGTGGTTACCTTCGCTGGAGATCCCCATGAACGCACCGCTGCCGCAACAGGCCCTTGGACAAACCGCCGTGGACAACCCCATGGGCACCGATGGTTTCGAATTCATCGAATATGCCGCACCGGACCCAAAGGCCATGGGGGAGGTCTTCGAACGCATGGGCTTCAGGCCAATCGCGAAGCATCGGCACAAGAACGTGACGCTGTACCGCCAGGGCGGCATCAACTTCATCATCAACGCCGAGCCCGACAGCTTTGCGCAGCGTTTTGCCCGGCTGCACGGCCCCAGCGTCTGCGCCATCGCCTTCCGCGTGAAGGACGCCAAGTTCGCCTACGAGCGGGCCATTTCGCTGGGCGCCTGGGGCTACGCCAACACGGCGGCGCCGGGCGAGCTGAACATCCCGGCCATCAAGGGCATCGGCGACTCCATCATCTATTTCATCGACAAGTGGCGCGGCAAGAACGGCGCGAAGGACGGCGACATCGGCAACATCGGCTTTTTCGACGTGGATTTTGAGCCCCTGCCGGGAGCCGAACTCAACCCCGCCGGCCACGGTCTCACGTACATCGACCACCTGACGCACAACGTGCATCGCGGCCGCATGGACGAATGGGCCGGCTTCTATGAGCGCCTGTTCAACTTCCGCGAAGTGCGCTACTTCGACATCGAGGGTCAGGCCACCGGCGTCAAGAGCAAGGCCATGACCAGCCCCTGCGGCAAGATCCGCATCCCGATCAACGAAGAAGGCAACGAGAAATCCGGCCAGATCCAGGAGTACCTGGACAGGTACCACGGCGAGGGCATACAGCACATCGCCATGGGCTCGACCAACCTGTACGACACGGTCGACGCGCTGCAGTTCAGTGGCGTGAAGCTGCTCAACACCAGCGAGACCTATTACGAGCTGCTGCCCAAACGCATCCCCGGCCTGGGCGAGAACATCGCCGACCTGCAGTCACGCAACATCCTGGTGGACGGCAAGCCCGACGAGCTGCTGCTGCAGATCTTCAGCGAGAACCAGCTGGGACCGATCTTCTTCGAGTTCATCCAGCGCAAGGGCAATGAAGGCTTTGGCGAAGGCAACTTCAAGGCACTGTTCGAGACCATGGAGCTCGACCAGATGCGCCGCGGCGTGCTCGAAGCCAAGAAGGCCTGAAACATGGCGGTCGAACCCGTCGTCTACGGCGCCAGCGAACGCCCGCCGCGCGGCGACTACACGCGTGCCGGCGCTGACTACACCTGCCCGCAGGACTACGCTGGCTACACGGCGGCCGACCATGACACCTACCGGCGCCTGTACGAACGGCAAGAGGCCCTGCTGCCCGGCCTGGCCTGCGACGAGTTCATCCGCGCCCTGCCCTCGCTGGGCGTGAAGGACCGGATCCCGCGCTTCGAAGAGATCAATAAGCGGCTGCACAAGGCCACGGGCTGGGAGATCGTGACCGTGCCGGGGCTGATTCCGGAAGTGCCGTTTTTCACGCTGCTGGCCAACCGCAAGTTCCCGGTGACGGACTGGATCCGCAAGCCCGAAGAGTTTGACTACATCGTCGAGCCGGACGTGTTCCACGACCTTTTCGGCCATGTGCCGCTGCTGTTCAACCCGGTGTTTGCCGACCACATGCAGGAATACGGCAAGGGAGGCCTGAAGGCGCACGGGCTGGACGCCTGCGAGCTGCTCAGCCGGCTGTACTGGTACACGATCGAGTTCGGGCTGATCCGCCAGCCGGACGGGCTGCGGGCCTATGGCGCCGGCATCCTGAGCTCTTCGGGCGAACTGCAGTATTCAGTCAAGAGCCCCGAACCCCTGCGCCTGCCGCTGGACATTGAGCGCGCCATGCGCACCCGCTACAAGATCGACAGCTACCAGCAGACCTACTTCGTCATCGACAGCTTCCAGCAGCTGTTTGACCTGACGGCGCCGGATTTCACGCCGGTATACGACAAAGTGAAACAACTGCCTGAGATGGCTTCGGACTCCCTGGCCATGTTGGCCTGAGCTCCAGTTTTTTCGTCCCGCTGGCGCAACACCGGCAGGCGCAGCGCCCGGATTCCTTGCAGGGCGCGCAAGACACGGGACGTTTCCTCCTACAAAATGAGGACGCTATTTCGCGCTGTTACCTCTACGATGCCCTCACCCCTGACTGATCCGGCGTTGGTCCTTCCCCGCCACACCAAGGTGTTACTGGTCCTGGACGTGGTCGAGTCAGTCCGCTTGATGGAGCAGGACGAGGATGATTTTGTACGGCGTTGGCATCAATTTGTGCAACAGACGGTGCAGCGGCTGCTGCCACTGCATGGCGGACGCCTGGTCAAGAGCCTCGGGGACGGCCTGATGCTGGAATTTGCCGATGCCCAGAGCTGCATCAGGGCAGCGTTTGCCCTGCAGGACATCAGCCAGCAAGGCAACGCCGGCCTGGACGACTCGCACCGCATGCATCTGCGCATGGGCGCGCACCTGGCGGACTTCGTTTCTGACGAACACGATATTTATGGCTCGGGCGTCAATCTGACCGCACGCATCGCAACGCTTGCCGGCCCCGGCGAGATTGTGGTCAGCGCCGCCGTGCGCGACCAGATGGCAGTGGGGCTGGACGCGGACGTGGAAGACCTTGGCCAATGCCATCTCAAGCACGTTAAGGAACCCGTGCATGCCTACTTCGCCCGCCCCGTGGGTCAGGGGCGCGTTCTGCATGCCCGCGAACCCGCGCCGTCGGACTTTCGCCCCACCATCGCAGTCATTCCATTCGAGGCGCGCAGCAACGAGCCTGAGCATTTCGTCATTGGCGAACTGATTGCCGATGGCGTCATCGCCCAACTCTCGCGCAGTCCCGACATCCGCGTGATCTCCCGCTTATCCACCACCGCCTTCCGGGGAAGGACTGGCGCAATGCCGGACGTCCATGTGCGACTTGACGCATCGTTCGTGCTGTCGGGCAGCTACGTCGCCAGCGGCGGGAAGATACTGGTTTTCGCCGAACTGGCAGACACTCGCAAAGACGAAACGGTATGGGCAGACCGGGTCTCAGGCGACATCGGCGACCTGCTCCAGGCGCAAAGCGAGATTCTAAGCAGCCTGGCTTCGTCAACGGCCCGCGCGCTGATCGACGCCAAGGTGCAGGAATCGCTGCTGCAGCCCATGCCGCGGCTGGACAGCAGCTCCTTGCTACTGGGCGGCATTTCGATGATGCACCGCTCCTCGCTGTTGGACTTCGATCGCAGCCGCAAGATTCTGGAGGCGCTGCAAGAGCGGCACAACCGCACAGCCGCACCTTATGCCTGGCTTGCCAAGTGGTACACGATGCGGGTGATCCGCGGCCTCAGCGACAACCCGGAAAAGGATACGCACCTCGCCCTTGAGCAAACACGCAGGGCGTTGGACATATCGCCGCATAGCGCGCTGGCCCTCGCGGTGGAAGGCTACGCGAGATGCCAGTTGCTCGGTGAGGCAAACCAGGCCCAGTCGTGCATCGATCAGGCCATTGACCTCAATCCAAATGAACCAATGGCGTGGCTGTACAAAAGCGTGTGGTCGTCCATGTGGGGAGCCGCAGCCGACGCTGTGGTGCAGGCTGAGCATGCCGCGCGCCTTTCGCCCATCGATCCGCTGAAGTATTTTTTCGACGTGATTCTCGCCTCGAGTTACTCGAGCAACCGCGACTACGCGCAGTCGATCACGGTTGCCAACCGGTCCCTCAAGAGCAACCGGGATCATTTGCCCGCCCTGCGTGTGCTGCTCGGAGCCCAAGGCGAAAGCGGCCTGATGGAAGATGCCCGGTTGACGCTCAAGGAGATTCTCCGGATCGTTCCCAACTTTACTGTCCAAGGATATATCGCCATGGGCAGCGGGAACAGCCCCCTCAGGCGACGTCAGGTCGCAGTGCTGCGTGCGCTCGGCGTGCCCGAGACATAACAAACAACTCAGGAGAATAGAAAATGTCGGAATTCAGCGCACTTGGTGGCGGGTGGGGTGGCGGGTGGGGCGGTGGATGGGGTGGCGGATGGGGCGGGGGGTGGGGCGGTGGATGGGCGGGGCCCATACCAGGCCCGGTGAGCGCCGCGACCGATGCCGCCGCGCTCACCTATAACCGCGCGGCAGTGGCCGGCCCTTTCCAGGGGGCGACGATTCGCCAGACGCTGCCGACGCCAATCGACAAGCCTGCGCGGTTGTCGTATTGGGCCGTTGGGCCGCGCATGGCCGTGTGCCAACTCGAATTGCTCGCCGGCCTACAATTTGACGTCAACCAGGGCAAGACATCCATGACGCTGGGATTCGTGGACCTTGACCGGAGGCCGCTCAAGAGCCTGGCGCTTGCTAGGCTGGTACGGCCGACCGAGAAAATCTTCAGGCAACAAATGGACCTGGTGGCCAACTATTCGGAATTGCGCGAAGACCGCGGTGCGGAGATCCTGGCGCAGGTGAATGGGGGAGCCTCCTTCTGGTCGTCCATCATCGGCATGACGGCCCACCGCCACAAATACACGGCGGAGTTGCTGGACCTGGCGATGTCCCTGGCCACGCATGTAGAAATGCGTTTCAAGCACGGGTTCGCCTGCCAGCGGCCGGTAGAGCTGTCGCCACAGGTGCAGCCGATGATCCCGACCCCGGGTCATGCGAGCTGGCCCAGCGGGCACTCCACAGAGGCCTACCTCACCTGCGCCCTGCTGCAGGCCCTGCTGCCCGACGGCCCCAAATACCGCGAACAGCTGGAGCGGTTGGCCGCGCGCATTGCCGTGAACCGCACCGTCGCCGGCCTTCATTACCCCGTGGACAGCGCAGTCGGCCGCCTGCTGGGCACCAGCCTGGCCGAGTTCATGGTGGCGCGCTGCACCGGCGGCAGGCTCCATGAGCGCGGCTTTGACGGCCGCAAGTTCCAGGACAGCCAGGGCCAGGTGATCGACTTCGATCCGCGTGTACCCCTGGACGACAACCTGAGCGGCTACTACCAGTTGCTGCCGGGCACGCGCAATGTGGCCATCTCACCCATCCTGCAGTACATGTGGCAGCGGGCCGCGCAGGAATGGGCGCCACTGGAGTAGTACGTAATGCGCTGGACTCCCCTGCCCCAAGGCGGCTTCACCGGAATCGACTGGGCGCGTCCCGGCGCCACGTCGGGGTTCGACCCCTACCTCATCTGGGCCGAGGCCGACAACTTCGCCGGCTACAAGCTGGACAAGCCGCCGCGCTGGTTGCCCCTGCTCATCGAACTCACTGTGGGCACCAGCGTTGCCCAACTGGAAGAAGCGGCCTCGCCCCGCTGGATGCGCGTGCCGCCGGTCTACACCTCGCGTGCCGCGCCCTCCGGCCTGCGCTACTGCACGGCGCTCGTCCGCCCAGCCTTCTTTCGGCACATCCGCACAGGCGGCAGCCTGCATGCACTGGTGCAACGCTTCGAGCTGGGCCTGCCTGTCGGCGGTGCGGCGCCTGAACCCGAACCGCCAAGCGACAGCCGCGCGACGCCCGCCGCGCAACTGCTT